>DASSOX010000319.1:0-14556 GCA_035700125.1 Gemmatimonadaceae bacterium | reverse complement strand
CAGCCCGCTCGAAGTTGAAGACCTGACCCGCCGGTTACTTCAGCGCCACCGCCAACCAGTCTCCGATGTAATACCCCACCACCGCCACGCCCAGGCCCACCACGAACATGTCGAAGCCGGAGCGGAAGACGCTGCGGCCGGTGAAGACCGAGCGGGCGGCGCCCACCAGAAAGTGGGAGAGCATCGCGATGGCGAAGGAGACGATCATCGCGGGGACGCCGCGCAGGACGAAGAAGGGGAAGACCGGGATGAGAGCGCCGATCGCCGTGGCGAGGCCGGTGACCCAACCTTCGCGGAGCGGGGAAGTGGTCTGCTCGCCGATCTTGAGCTCCTCGCGTACGTGCTCGTCGAGCATCCGTTGCGGATCGGCCATCACCTCGGTGGCCAGCGCGTAGGCCGCCTCGGCTTCCATCCCCTTTGCCTCGTAGATCAGCGCCAACTCGTCGCGCTCCACCTCGGGCATGAGCTCGATCTCGGTGCGCTCCATCGCGATCTCGTGCTCGTACACCTCCTGCTCGCTCTTGGCGGCGAGGTAGCCGCTGGAGCCCATGGAGAGCGCGTCGGCCACGAGGCCCGCAACGCCGGCGAGAACGATGGTCTCGTGCTGCTGCGTCGCCGTGGCGCCGACAACGCCAGCCACGAGACCGAAGTTCGCCGTGAGTCCATCGTTGAAGCCGTATACAACGTTGCGCAGGAAGCCACCAGACTCCGCGCGGTGCCAGGGCTCGCTCCCGCGGCCCGCCATCTCGCCGAGCGTGCTCGCGTGCTCGGCGGACTCACGCGCCAGGAGGAGCGCCTCGTCCTTCCCCGTGCCGCTCTCGGGAAGCTGACGATGCATGCTCAGGTAGCCGCGCACCTCGCGCCCTTCTTCGGCAAGCAGGGTAGGTAGAAGAAAGCGGGGGCCGATCGTCCGACCGAGGAAGGCGAGAAGGCGTGCGCGCGCGCTCGGGCGGAAGGGCTTCGGCGGCCTGCCCCCGCGCGTTAGAAGATCGCCCCAGATAGCCAGGTGACGGTCCTCCACCGCGGCGAGCTTCAGGTAGACGCTCTTCTTCTTCTCGTCCTCCTCGGCCTCGGCGAGGATGCGGTAGAGAAAGGCCGCGTCGGCTTCGTCCTGCCAGTGCTCCTGGAAGAGATCCAGGTCGTTGCCGGTCGGGGGATTGGGAGGGGCTGTCGCGGTCATGACCCAATATCATCGGGCCGGAAGGAGTGCGGCAACGGTGCCGCCCACTAGCGAGCGAGCGGCGGCTTCAGCCCTCGAAGGGAGCGTACGAGATCTCAGAACTCGATCTGCGCTCCGAGCTCGACCACGCGGTTGGGCGGCAGCCCGAAGAATTCCGTCGCCGCGCGCGCGTTGCGCGACATGACCACGAAGAGCTTCTTCCGCCAGCGAGCCATCTCGGTGTTTCCGGTCGGAATGAGCTGCTCGCGACCCAGGTAGTACGAAGTGTCGTTCGGCCGGATCCTGATCCCCTGCGGCTCGCAGCACTCCATCACATCGCGCACGCTCGGCGACTGCATGAAGCCGTAGCCGGCGATTATGCGCCAGAACCCTTCGCCCAGTTCCTCCACCTTGGCGCGCTCCGAGCGCGGTACCTCCGGGACGTCCACGGTCACGATCGAGAGGAGAATCACCTGCTCGTGCAGCACCTTGTTGTGCTTGAGATGGTGCAGCAGAACGATCGGAGCTCCGCTGATGTCGGAGGTGAGAAAGACAGCGGTGCCAGGGACGCGCGGCGGCTTTCGCCGGCGCACGTCTTCCAGGAAGAGATCCATCGGAAGGCTGGCGCTCCGCAGAAGGTCCCGCAGCACGGAGCGTCCCTTCTTCCAGGTGGTCATCAGGGTGTAAATCGCGATCGCCACCACGATCGGGAACCAGCCGCCAGACTCGATCTTGATGGCGTTCGCCACCAGGAAGGCGAGGTCGATGGCCAGGAAGATGACCAGGAAAGTCGTGGCCTTCAGCGGGGACCAGCCGAAGCGCTCCCTCGCGATCACGTCGAACAGGATGGTGGTGATGAACATGGTGCCTGTCACCGCTATACCGTATGCCGCGGCCAGGTTGTCGGACGACTGGAAGCCGATCACTAGACCGATGCATCCCACCATGAGCAGCTTGTTGACCTCGGGGATGTAGATCTGCCCCGCTTCTTCCTTGGACGTGTGCTTGACGGTGATGCGCGGCGAATATCCAAGCTGCATGGCCTGCTGGGTCAGCGAGAAGGCGCCCGAGATGAGCGCCTGCGATGCAATGATGGCAGCGACCGTTGCCAGCACGACCATTGGGTAGAGAAGCGGAGCAGGAACCAGGTTGTAGAAGGGCTGCGCGGCCGCGGCCGAATCGCGAAGGAGCAGCGCGCCCTGCCCGAAGTAGTTGAGAATCACCGCGGGGAAAACGACGGCGAACCACGCGATACGGATCGGCCTCCTGCCGAAGTGGCCCATGTCGGCGTAGAGCGCTTCGGCGCCGGTGACCACCAGCACGACCGCTCCGAGGATGAAGAAGCCGTGCCAACCATTGTGCACGAAGAAGTGGACGGCATACCATGGGTTGATCGCCAGCAAGATGGCGGGCTCCATGGCGACCTCCATCACCCCGAACGTGGCGATGCTCGCGAACCAGACCAGCATGAGAGGCCCAAAGACGTAGCCGATCCGGTGGGTGCCGTGCCGCTGGAACATGAACAGGAGGAAGAGAATCGTCGCGCTTATGGCGACGACGACGAGCGAGCTGAATTCCGGCGCGGCGACGCTCAACCCTTCGATGCTGCTGAGCACCGTGATGGCCGGGGTGATGACCCCATCGCCATACAGGAGCGCGGCGCCCAGCAGGCCCAGGGTGACGAGCGCCGCCGCGCGGAGCTTGCTTGCGTTCTTCCGGCGGTGCTGCTGGATCAGGGCCAGCAGCGCGAGGATTCCTCCTTCTCCGCGGTTGTCGGCGCGCAGCACGAAGAGGATGTACTTCACGCTCACGATGAGGGTGAGCGTCCACACGATGAGCGAGAGAACGCCGTAGACATTCTCCGCCGTGGGTGCGACTCCGATACCCGGACGGAAGCACTCCTTCATGGCGTAGAGAACGCTGGTGCCAATGTCGCCGTAGACGACGCCCAGTGCGGTGAGCGAGAGGCCGGCGAGCTTCAGGCCGGTGGGTGGCTCACTGCTTCTGCTCCCATGGGAGGATCGTACTCGGTGATTCCCAGGCTCGCCGGCTGGCGCCGGGGTTGGCTTGGCTGGTGTCACGACGTCCGCTGGAGGGGCGCCCGCTCGCGCGGGTTCAGCGTTCATGGGCTGTCACTCGGGAGCAGCGTCCCGGGTCGAGTGGACGGAGGTGGGAGCGACGCGGCAGAGCGGCGGCTCCTGAGTCGCCAAAAAACGGGTCGCGGAGTTGGTCCGCGACCCTACGTAGCGATGCAACCATAGCGATGGAACTTAGCGCCTCCGCGCCAGCCGTCCAGCACCAGACGGGCTGAAATCAGCTTTGCTTGCCGATCTCTTCTATCTCCCGTGCGGCACGCCGGAGTACGTCGCGGATCTTCTCCAGACGCTCGGTGTTGCGGGCGTAACGCGGTGCGGTAGAGTAGGTGGCGCGACCGAGGTCCTTGAAGGCGTGATTGACCTCCATCATCCCGCCGCCGAAGAAGCTGGCGCCGATGTCGGCGATGCGCTCGAAGATGTCATCTACCGTGGAGCGGTTCTCACCGAGGTAGTCGCGCCCCGCCTGGGTGATCTCGTAGATGCGCTTTCCGCCCCCTTCCTCCTGCGTGGCGGTGGCGTAGCCCATCTCCTCGAGCATGGTGAGAGTGGGGTAGACGGTGCCCGGGGAGGGGGAATAGGCGCCGCCAGAGCGGTCCTCGAGCTCCTTGATGATCTCGTAGCCGTGTCGGGGCTTCTCGGCGAGGAGCTGGAGGATGACGTACTTGAGGTCGCCCTGGTCGAACATGCGGCCGCCGCGGAAGTGGCGGCGCTGGCGCCCCTGTCCGGGGGGGCCGCCCCAGAACCAGGCCATGAAGTTGGGGTCGAAGCCGCGTCCGTAGCCGCGTTCGGCGCGTGCCCAGCCGCGGAATCCGCCGTGTCTGTTAGCTCCGCACATGGGAGACCTCCTGCTGAAGATACTACGACGATATATCTTTGCTTGCCGAGTAAAGATATAACGCACGATATATCTTTGATCAAGAGCGAACCGCTGGAACCAATGGGGCCAGACTCCTCCGGGGGCCAGACTCCTCCGGTTCACGCCGCTCCCAGCGCCTCCAGTGCGCGCTGGACGTAGACGCGGACCATCTCCTTGCGCCAGCCGAGCGTGAAATCGGTGTTGTCCATCGGTTTGGCGGGGCGGAAAGCGGCATCGGCCGCGGCACCGATGGCGGTCGCGTCCAGTCGCGTCCCCACTATCGCTTCGGCAGCTTCCGGAATCTCCATCGGATACGATGCCACCCCGCCGAGCACGATCCGCGCGGCGCTCACCATGCCATCGTCGCCGAAGTCCACGCGCGCCGCCACACCCAGTACGGGGAAGTCGAAGGAGCCGCGTCGGCGCAGCTTCTGGTAGGTGGCGCGCCAGCCACTACGCGGGGGGAGATGGTAGCTCACCAGCAGCTCGTCCGCCGCCTTGGTGAGGTAGCGCATCCCGTCGTTGTTGTACAGCTCGGCGGCCGGGATGCGACGCTCCCCGCGCTCGCTCACCAGCGTCACCTCGGCGCCGATCGCCACCGCCACCGGCGCGCCGTCCGAAGATTGCACCGCCCAGCAGCGCGGACTCGATGGCGCCACCCAGCAGATCTTCCCGTCCTTCTTCATGCAGAAATCGATAGCCTTTCGCCACTCGTACGTCTGGTCGTAGTAGTTGCAGCGCGTGTCGAGGAGCAGGTTTCCGCCGATGGTTCCCATGTTGCGCAGGAGCGGCGTGGACACCAGATGTGCCGCGCGCGCCACCGAAGGGTAGTGGTGCACGATGAGCGGATGCCGCGCGAGGTCGGTGAGCGTGACGCCCGCACCGATGTGCACTCCGCGCTCCGGCGTCCCCTCGATGATCGCGAGCTCCGGGATCTTCGCGAGCGAGATCACCGTGCGCGGCGTCTGCTGCCTGCGCTTCATGTTCGGGTAGAGGTCCGTACCACCGGCCACGAACATCGCATCGTCGCCGGCCCGCGCGCGAGCGCCTATCGCATCGGCCACGCTCCCCGGCTCGATATAGTCGAAGTGTGGTAGCCTGAGCATCAGCGCTCGCCTCCCACTTCGCTGTGCGCGCGCTCGTCGGCTTCGCGACCGGTGCCGCCCTGCGCGGGCGTGAGGATGCGCGCCGGCTCGGGGAAGGCGTAGTCGGGAATCCGCGCGGGGCCGTGGCGCCCTTCCTTGCCGCGCATCTTGTCCTTCAGCGCGCGCAGCACCGCCTGCGGCGAGATGGGCACTTCGTCCACGCGTACGCCAACCGCGTCATACACCGCATTCGCCACCGCCGGCGGAAGGGGAAGAAGGGGCCCCTGGCCCACTTCCTTGGCGCCGAAGGGGCCGTTGGGATCGGGATCCTCTATGAGGAAGGTCTCGACGTCGCACATCTCGTGCGTGGTGATGCTCTTGTACTCGAGCATGCTGGGGTGGTGGTGCACGACGTGCCGCTGCTTGTCGCGGTAGGTCATCTCTTCCATGAGCGCTTCGCCGAGTCCCATGTAGACCGACCCCTCCACCTGACCAATTGCGAGGAGCGGATTGATGGCCTGACCGATGTCATGCCCGATCCACACCTTCGGCACGCGCACGATGCCGGTGGAGGGATCCACCTCCACCTCGGCAACCGCGCACGAGTACGAGTACGCCGGTGACGGCCCCACGCCCGCGCCCTTGTAGCGCCCCGGTGAGCGCGGCGGTCTGTACGAGCCGGTGGCACCGATCGCGCCGTGCCTGGTCTCCGCTATCTGCACAGCTTCCGCGAAGGAGACACCCTTCTCCGGGTCCTCGGAGTCGAAGACACGGCGGCCCGCGAACACGACTCGGTCGCGCGGGATGCCGAGCTTCTCGCTCACCGCACCGGAAATAATGTCGCGCGCACGCTCGGCCGCCTGAATAGCGGCGTTGCCCGTCATGAGCGTGACGCGCGACGAGTACGAGCCAAGATCTATCGGAGTGAGATCGGTGTCACCGGTCACCACCCGGATGTCGAGCGGATCGATGCCGAGCACTTCGGCCACAATGTAGGCAAGCACCGAGTCGGAACCCTGGCCGATGTCTATGCTACCGCAGAACGCGGCGACGCCGCCCGAGCGGTCGAGCTTGAGCTGCACGCTCGAGTGAGGCATCGAGTTCCAGTAGATCGGGAGCCCCGCGCCGGTGATGTACGAAGAGCAGGCGATCCCGAGGCCGCGGCCGAAAGGGAGCTTGCGATGTCGTTCCTTCCAACCGCTCGCTTCCACCACGGCATCTATGCAGCGGCCCAGCCCCATGGAGCCGATGCGGAGCCAGTTGGCGGTGACGCTGTCCGCCGGCTGCAGGATATGCTTGCGCATCTCGGCCGGGTCGAGCTCCAGTTCCTCGGCGATCTTGTCGAGCTGGCACTCCACGGCGAAGCGCGGTTGAGGAGTGCCGTGTCCGCGCTTGGGGCCGCACGGCGGCTTGTTCGTGAAGACGCGGATACCGCGGAAGCGGTAGGCCGGCACTTCGTAGGTGACGGTCTGCAGCGCTCCCGTGTAGTACGCGCTCGCCACACCGTACGAACCGTACGCGCCGCCATCGAGGAACGACTTGAAGTCCATCGCGACGATACTCCCATCGCGTTTCACGCCGGTGCGGATCCACATGAGCACCGGGTGGCGTCCGCGATGGCAGTAGAACACCTCCTCACGCGTGAGCGCGATCTTGACCGGGCGTCCCGTCTTCCGCGCGAGCGCGGCCACCACTATCTCGTGGCCGAATGGATCGGACTTTCCGCCGAAGCCGCCGCCGTTGGGCGTAGCGATCACGCGAACGTGCGCGGGGTCCATCTCGAGCACCTTCGCGAGCGCACGGTGCAGGTAGTGCGGCGTCTGCGTACTCGACCAGACGGTGAGCTTTCCGTCGGTGGACCATTGCGCGAGCGACGCGTGCTGCTCCATGGGAAGGTGCGTATTCCCCTCGTAGAAGAACACGTCCTCGCGCACGAGATCCGCGGCGGCCATCGCGTCATCGACGTCACCGAAGTCGAGCGAGATGACCTTGTGCACGTTGCCATCGTCGGCGTAGTCGTGAAGCTGCGGCTCGGGATTGGCCAACGCGTCGTCTATGGATGCGACCGCGGGAAGCTCCTCGTAGGTCACGCCTATCAGCTTGCACGCTTCGGCCGCAACATCTTCGTCGAGCGCGGCGACGGCGGCCACCGGGTCGCCCACGAAGCGCACGCGGTCGGGTGCGAGCGCGTGCTCGTCCTGCGAAATCGGGAGGATGCCGAAGGGGATCGGGAGCTCTTTCCCGGTCATAACGGCGATGACGCCGGGGAGTGCTTCGGCGCGGCTCGTGTCGATGCTCACGATCCTCGCGTGCGGATAGCGCGAGCGGAGGAGCTTGCAGTGAAGCATGCGCGGAAGCGAGAGGTCGTCGGCGAAACGGAGCTCGCCAGTAACCTTGGCTGCGGCATCGACTTTCCGTCGCGACGTGCCTACGACTCTCATCGTTCGCGCAGCTCCTTCGCGGCCAGCTCCACCGCCTCGAATATTTTCAGGTAGCCGGTGCAGCGGCAGAGATTACCGCCGAGCGCTTCCTTGATTTCATCTCGCGATGGGTCCGGATTCTCCGCGAGAAGTGCCTGCGCAGCGAGCAGGAAACCTGGAGTGCAATAGCCGCACTGCGCGGCGCCGAGTTTGGCGAAGGCATCCTGAATCGGGTGCAGGCCGCTCGCGCTGGCCATCCCTTCTACGGTTTCGATCTCCTGATTCATGTGCGCCCGTGCGAGCGCGAGGCAGGAGAGGATAGGCATGCCATTCACGAGTACGGTGCAGGTACCGCACTCGCCCAGTTCACAGCCGTGCTTGGTGCCGGTGAGAGCGAGGTCTTCGCGCAGGAGCTCGAGCAGCGTCTTGTGGGGCGCGAACGCCACCTCGTGCCGCTCGCCATTGACCGTGAAAGTTCCGTGGAGCGTTCGGCGAACTGGTGGCTCGATGCTGATCGGTTGCGTCACGTTATCTCGCTCTGATTGTCGACGGCATGTCTCCGCGCTCGTTCAGGCCATTACCTGAGAATGCGCCCGCGTGCGGACCCTTCGCAAGGAGGGCATCGTGCGCGCGCGGCATGTGCCTTGCCAATCTCTTACGTACATGGACGCCCATCGCGGGCGCGATCACGTGCGGTTCGTCGCACGTGCCTATCTATGCCGCAGGAGGTAACAATGGACGACCGTACAAGCAACGACCGCGATCGGAACGATCTGGATCTCGATCGTGACCGCGACAGAGATATGACCGACCGCGGAGTCGAGAACCAGGTGAAGGGCAAGGCGAAGGAGTTCGAGGGGAAGGTTCGTGGCGCTGCCGCCGATGCGGTGGACGACACGAGCGGACAGATCAAGGGAAAGGCGAAGGAGATGGAGGGCAAGATCCAGAAGAACTTCGGCAAGGCCGAAGAGCGCTTGAGCGACAAGGACTGATCGCTCCTGATCGCGAACCTCGAACGCCGCGAGCAGCAGTTGCTGCTCGCGGCGTTCGTCCGCGCGAGACTTGCCGCGGCGCGGCGCGACCTCCGGAAGGCTTCAGACGAGCCGCACACTCAGTCCCGAATTCGGTTTCCCGAGCGTAGGCTCCTGGTCGGAATCGGTGTAACGAGTACGGAGCTCCTGTAGAAGCGTGGCGGCGTCGAGCCGCTGACCAACCAGCTCCTGCGACTCCGGCCGCGGCTCCGCCGAGACGCGTGCCCGATATACCTCCACCACTCCGCGCCCTTCCGCAATCGCACGTGCGCAAACACCGCGCATGTAATACCGGTTGAAGTCTCCCTCGGCCAACACACGCGGTGCGTACGATGGAAGCTTCGCCGTGGTGGTCCCGCCCGAAGGTGTCTGCCGCAGCTCGAAGTCCACTACCAGATCTTCCACCCGATTCTCGAGCCACTGGTCGTCGTAGTAAGCCAGCGCTTCCCTCAACAGCGACTCGTACTCCTCCGTCTTTGTCGGCCTGATGCGGCTCGATATCGTGAGCGTCCCCCGCTCCACATCTCCATCGAACTCCGCCAGCGCGAACTTCCGCGTCTCAGGGTCGAGGTCGTCATACTTGAGTGGCATGGTGATGAGAAGTCATGCATCAGGTGGGCCAGGGGGGAGTGAGAAGGCAGAGAGCGGAGAGCAGAAAGCAGAAAGCAGAAGGCAGGTAGCGGCACACCGTCCAGGACAGTGCCCGCACGAGCAAGAACCCGCACCAAAGTCATCCCCGCGCAAACGGGGATCCAGGTTTCGCCGAGTAGCATGGATTCCCGCCTCGCGGGAATGACCTTGGGCGTTGCAGGTTCCCGCTTTCTGCCTTCCGCTTTCTGCTCCCTTCTTCCCCTCCCGCCGTCAATCACGCACTTCTATCGATACATCCCTTGAAATTCGGGTTGTTGGCCTCGTCAGCAGGGACGGGCATGTTGACGTCGGGGCCGTAGTTGCCGCCCTTGAACCAGGTGCCGGTGGGAAAGACCGACTCCGAGTCGCGGCCGTACTGACGGATCAAACGGCGGAGGTCGCCGAGACGGTGGGCGGTGAGCCAGAGATCGAAGGCCCGCTCCCGGAAGAGCAGGTTGGTCTTGCCGACCGCGTCGGCGGGGATGTCGCCGGCCGCGAGCGGTGGGACGCCGGCGAACTGTGCACGTGCTGCGTTGAGTAGTGAGAGGAAATCGCCCCCTCCGCCATGCAGCGCAGCTTCCGCCTCGATGAGACGCGCCTCTATTCCGGTGGCGAGCGGTGCGGGCGAACCGCGCTCGGGATACTTGAGCTGCAGCATCAACGGGGTGGTGCCATCCTGCGCGAGCACCGTGTCGCCGGATGGTTCGAGGGCCGGAGCCCACGGCACCCGCGGATCGTTCGCCGACCGGTAGTCGAGCCCGTTCACGCCTTCCTTGTTGGCCACGCTGAGGCGCTTGGCGTTCTGCACGAAGATGTAGACGCCGTTGGTCTCATTGCTCGTGTTGTCGGAGCTCTCTATCTCGTACACGAAGTCGTCGGGTACGTCGGCTACCGCGGTTGCTGCTTCGGCGTACTGTCCGAGGTCGAGCAGCGCGCGTCCCATACCGACTCTGGCGAGGTTGAGGAACTCGTCCGTGGCACCCGAGACCGCGAGCGCGGTGTCGAACTTCGCGATGGCACGTTCGAAAATCTGCTGCGTCGTCATCGGCTCGCCGTACTCGAGGTCACCCTCATCCGTGATGGAGCTGAAGGGGACGCCCGAGCAGTAGTCTTCGCCGAAGAGGATGGTGGAGAAGCCGTCGAGCGACAGCGCCAGCGAGTGCTCCGGCGCGTCGGGGTCGAGCGAGGCATACCGACGCGCGGCCAGATCCGCGGCAGCGCGCGCTCGGCTCAGAAAGTTGAACTGATCGAGGTTGCTACCATTGGTGAGATCGATGTCGCGCTGATCCACCTCGTGACGCGTGGGGAAGGTGCCCGACGACACGAATTCGTCCGCGAGCAGACCGCCGTAGCCGATCTGACCACTCGACTCGTTCACGTTGCCCGGACCGACGTAAGCGTTGTGAAAGCTCCCGATGGCTCCGTTGATGAGTGCGGGAAGCGTCTCCTTGCTCTGCAGGCTACCGGGGGTGACCACATCCGGGTCCTTCACCTCCAGAATCTTCTCGGTGCTGCAGCCGGCCGCGATCGCGACCAGTACCACGGCCACCGCAAGCCTTCTGCGGCGGAAGGTGGCGGCTCGTGTGCGAAGAACGTTCAGGCAGAATTTATTCGTCATTGTATTTGATCTGTCTCGAGTGAACCGGCGGCTACCAGTTGACGTTGATGCGCGCGGTGTAGTACCGCACCGGCGGCTGCGTGAGGAAGTCGGCCTGGTTGAAGTTCGACTGGCCGGCGAAGTTGACCTCGGGGTCGGCGCCGGTGTAGTCGGTCCAGGTGGCCAGGTTGCGGCCCGCGAGCGTGAGGCTCACTCCGTTCAGACCTGCGCGCTCCGCCCACGTGGATGGTGCGGAAATCGTGAGCGCGATCTCGCGCAACTTCGTGAACGACGCATCCTCGATGTAGCCGGCCACCGTTCCGTACACGGCGTCGGCAACGGCACGGGCCTGCTGCCAGAGCGGCGCGGTGGGGTCGTTGATCGCGCGGCACGTCAGGAAGGTGCCGCAGCGGAAATCCTCGGTACCGTTGTACAACTTGAAGCCGCCGCGGTAGTCCACGAGGCCGGAGAGCTGGAAGTACTTGAAGAAGGTGAGTCTGGGAGCGATGGAAAGCTCCTTCGTCGGGTACGGGCTCCCGAGGTACACGGCCGTGTCACCGATCACCACCTCATCCGCGGCGATGATTCCGTCTCCGTTGGCGTCGGACCAGCTCTCGATCGGTGGCTGCCAGTAGCCGCCGAGCGGATACCCGTTCTGGTGGCGCTGCGTGTTGGCTCCGAGTCCGAAGATGATCGGTGTGATGGGCGCGCCATTCACCTCACCCAGGTCGAGCAGCTTGTTGTGATTGATGCTGCCGGTAAAGGTGATGTCGAAGCTTGCCGGATCGCTCTGGAAGACGGTCGCTCGCAGCATCGCCTCGTAGCCGGTGTTCTGGACCTTGCCCAGGTTGACGAACTGCGTCTGCGAGACCCCTAGCGATGGCGCCAGCCGTCGGGCCACGAGAGCGTCGGAAGTGGTCTTGTGATAGTAGGTGAACTCGAGGCTGGCGCGGTCGCCGAAGAGCCCCGCGTCGAGCCCGGCCTCGAACTCCGCGGACACCTCGGGACGAAGATTCGGGTTGCCCGTGCCGCCAACCGAGACGCCCGGGACGTCGGTGCCGTTCTTGGCGATCGCGACAGGGTTGTAAAACGTTATCGCGTCGCGGAAGTTGGGCTGCCGGCCCGACTTCCCGTAGGCGGTGCGCAGACGCAGAGAACTGAGCCAGCTCCACTCCGGGAAGAACGGTTCCTCACCCACTACCCACGAGAGGCTGAACGCTGGATAGACCACCCAGCCGAAATTGGTGCCGAATGCGCTGTTCTTGTCGGCGCGAACAGCGGCCGTCCCGATGAGCCGATCGCGCCAGGAGAGCTGCTCCTGGGCGTAGCCGCCCAACGTGATTACATCCTGCGTGGTCTCGTCCACGCTGAAGAGCGCCGTGGCGCCGTTCAGCGACTTCGTGCCGGCCAGGAGATTCTCGCCGAAGGCCTCCGTACCGTGCAGGTAGGCGCGGGTCCACTGGACACCCAGCGAAGTGCTCGATGCGAGGTTCGGTGAGAGAGTGAAGGTACCGGTCAGGTTACCGTTGGCCGTGTAGTTCCAGATGTTATACGGGTTGGATGAACGCTCGCCTACCGCCGCATCCGGATCCTGGCCCTCGCTGAAGATGCCCGGGGCCACGAAGAACTCGTCGGCGCGGTTGGTGTAGTCGATGCCGGCTATCCCGTTGGCCGAGAGCCAGGGGAGGATGGTCCACTTGGCGGTGGCGCTTCCTGTGAAGCGCTCGATGTTCTGATCGGTCTCGAGTTGGAAGAGCTGATCGGGGCGCGCGAGGTAGTAGCCCTGATTGGCATCGTCCTCGAAGTTCCCGAGCAGGCCGCCCGAGATGAATCCTTCGGTGTTGTTGTCGTTCTGCGGGAAGCCGAGCCGGCTCTGCAGGTAGCCGGTGCTGACGGTGAGGTCGAAGTTGTCAGCGAGCTGGCTGTGGAGATTGCCGCGCAGGTTCAGGTGGCGCAATTTATTGGGCTCGTAGATCCCCTGCTGCCTCTTGAAGTTTCCCGAGACGAAGTACGTAGAGCTCTGGCTTCCGCCCGTCACGCTCAGTCCGTAATCCTGCTGACTGCCGGTAATGAATGGGCTGTGCACCTCCAGCGGATTGAACGACACCAGCGAGTCCGGCGTGCATTGACCGGCCGCCTGTGACACGGTGAAGCATCCAGGCGTGGAATTGCCGTCGCCGAAGTCGCCGAACTGCGCGTAGTTGGCCGGGTAGCTGGTAACCTCGTTCACCGTGCCGTATTCGGCATGCGCAGACCATCTGGTTTCGCCCGCGCGCCCGCGCTTGGTGGTTATCTGGATGACGCCGTTCGCGGCGGCGGTTCCGTAGAGCGCCGTCGCGGCGGGCCCTTTCAGGATCTCGATGCTCTCGATGTTCTCGGGGCTTATGTCGTTGAAGCGCGACGGATCCTGTCCGCCCACACCGATCGAGGAGGACTGGCTGCTGCTGTTCACGCGTATGCCATCCACTATCAGGAGCGGGTCGTTGGACAGCGACACCGAAGTGGCACCGCGGATGCGGATCCTCGCCCCCGTCCCGGTGCTGCCGCCGGCGCTCTGCACCACGACCCCAGGTACGCGCGACGATAGTACGTCATCGAGGTTGTTGACCGTCGCCTGCTTGACCGAGTCCATGGTAATGACGCCTACGGCGGCACCGCTCTCGCGCTGCCGCTTGGACTGGCCGGTGGCGGTGACGAAGACCTGGTCGATCGTCACTGCGGTCGCGCTCAGCGCAAAGTCGAGGGTCGCGCTCCCGCCAGCGGGAACGGTTACGGTGTCCGTCTTCGCGCCGTAGCCGATGCGCTGGGCGCGCACCACGACCTGCCCGGGCGCCACGCCGGAAATTCTGTAGCTGCCATCATCCCGGGTTATGGACCCGAGACTCGTGCCAACCACGACGACCTGCGCGCTCGGTACCGGCGCCTGTGATGCAGCGTCGGTCACGTGCCCGGTGATCGCGGATGTCTGCTGGCCGGCTGCCACCGCTGGTATCAACGCGATGACTGCTAGCGCAGCGCCACACTTACCAAGCTGTCGTTCCATTGCTCCTCCTTCTCCGGTGGGGGTAGTACCAGGAACACCGGTGAGGGCGACGCGAAGGAGCATTGGAGCCACCGTAGCCATCGCCGCTCATCGGCAGGGGAAAGCCGGAGACAGTGCGCATGGCGCGACGAGGGGCCCGAGAGGCGGCTCGCATGCGCGGCGGCGGTGGCGGGCGTCATCCGTCATCGCGCACGTCCGTGCGCGGCTGTCGCTATTTGTCTGGAGGGGAAAACCTCCCGTCTATGAACGCAACGCGGTTGCTGCGAGAGCTGGCGACACGCCGCCGTTGCTCGAGCACCTGCGTGTACCCGCGGTGAATATCGATGAGTCGGGTACCGATATGGTCGAGATGGTCATCGCAAGCATCAGACCGATTGCATCTCTCACGTGCCGAAAGCCGCCCCGTTCGCTGCGCAATGAATCGACCTGAGCAGACCAGCTCCCGGATGAATCGACCTGAGCAGACCGGCTCCCGGCCGAGCACGCCTACCATTGGCGCGCAATGTCGCGCACTGATCCCGCACGACGAACAATGTTGGGGCGAACCGCGCGTATCTCGTGGTGGATGCGCGGGGGGAGGGGGGAACTGCAGAGAGCGGAGAGCAGAAAGCAGGAACGGCTCGTTGGGAGAAATCCCTC
>DASSOX010000318.1:0-4936 GCA_035700125.1 Gemmatimonadaceae bacterium | reverse complement strand
CGGCTGGTGTGGGACGCTGCCCTCTCAGCCGCCGTCACCGGCTCGGTAGACGACCTGCGCATCCTCCTGCGCAACGCCCGCACCTGGTCGGCGCTCGACGACAGGCGCTCCGCCGACCGCACGACTGAGCTGGCCCGCTTCG
The DNA here is from genome assembly GCA_035700125.1 of Gemmatimonadaceae bacterium. Lineage (GTDB taxonomy): Bacteria > Gemmatimonadota > Gemmatimonadetes > Gemmatimonadales > Gemmatimonadaceae > JADGGM01. Next base: position 4,794 of record DASSOX010000318.1, on the reverse strand, counting down.
CGCCCGAGGGTGCCGGCCCAGGAGCACCGCCGTCGGCGCGGAGCAATGTCTTCCTCGCCGGCGAGACGAGCGAGCTGGCGAGCGTACTCGATCGCTTCGCGGCCGCACCCACCGCGGATTCGCTCGCCCGCTCGCTCGAGCGGCTGCGAGCCCTGCGGGGTGTGGCCGACGTGCGCGACGTGGTGCCCGTGGGCGAGGTGATGGAGACGGTGGAGGATGCGCTGCGGCAGCTCGAGGCCAACCCCGGCACATCGGCAACCGAGGCGCAACGCTCACTGGCCCGGACGGCGGCCGCGTTTCTGCGCCGGGCATCACGCGACATAGGTACGCGTGGGAGTCCCGACCCCGGCTCTCCGGAGCTGACCGAGTTCCACGGCGCGGCTGCCGCGCTCCCGCAGCACTCCGGAAAGGGCGACCGCATAGTTCCGATCTCGCAACTCTTTCACGACGACGCCGGCCCGCACATCGTGAGCGCCGCCACGCACCCACCCACCACGGCGGCCGAGCGCTTCCGCCTCGAAGTGGTGAGTCTCGCCGAGCACCTGCGCGGCGTGGTCGCGGAGGCACGCTCGGCCGCGCCCGGCGCACAGCACGACAGATCGGGGCGCGAGTTGCGCAACGCGCTCCGCGCACTGGGGAGCGCGGCACACAGCTTCGGCGAGCGGGCCGTGGCTCGCTTTGCCGCCGAGTGGAGCACGCGCGCATCGTCGCTCGATGAAAAGGGGCTCGATCAGCTCGACCAGGTGGCGCGACTCCTTGCCGATCCCTCGAGCAGCTCCGCCGAGATCACGAGCGGAGTGGAAGCGCTCACCTCGGGCGGCGACCGGAAGCGTGAGGCAAAGCGGCAGCCCTCGCGCACGCCGCTGCGCACGCCCACCGGGCGCGAGCTGCACGAGCTGCTCGAAGACGGTATAGCGAGCTTCCTCGAGCTGGACGAGAAGCCCCTCAGCCCGCCCGCCGCGCTCGACGATGAGAAAGTGGTGCCGATAGACGAGCTCCTCTACCGCGGCCGCGCCGCGCTCGAACGGGCTGCCGCGCTGCGCGCCGACTTGCTATATCTGGACAGCGCCCCGCCACGCGAAGTCGTGGAGGAGCTATTCGATCTCATCGAGCTGGCACTGGCAGAGTAGCGCGAAATGAAAAACGCCGTCCGCAACACGCTCGGGGTCATACTGAGCGTAGCTCTACTCGCGTGGGCGCTGCACAACGTGGAATTCAGCAGCGTGGTGGAGCATCTGCGCGAGGCGAATCCGTGGCTCTTCGCGCTGGCCGTGGTGCTCGGGACGTCGATCTTCTTCGTCCGCGCCTTTCGCTGGCGCATCATCCTCGATCCCGTGGCGTACCACCTGCCTTTCGGGCCGCTCTGGCGAGCGACAGCGATCGGCTTCGGCATCAACAACGTGACGCCACGCGTGGGAGAGATCGCGCGCGCCTACGCGCTCACGCGCGAGACGAGCCGCGTGTCCTTCTCCGCGTCGTTCGCGTCGCTGGCGGTGGACCGCGTCTTCGACGCGCTCTCGATTCTGCTGCTCATGCTGGTGGCGATGTTCGACCCGGCATTCCCGAGCAACCGACTCGTTGCCGGGCAGCCCATCGGGAGCTGGCTGGTGAGCTTCATCATCGTGCTCTCGCTCGCGATGGTGGCGCTCTACCTGATAGTGCTCTTCCCGAACTTCATGATCGGCCTATACGAGGCGCTGGCCCGCAGGGTGGCGCCTCGCTTCGAGGCGCGCGGACGCGAGATGCTCCTCTCTTTCGCGAGTGGGCTCGGCGTGCTCCGCCATCCCGGCCGCTTCGCCTCGGTGCTCGCGTGGGCGCTCATCCACTGGCTCCTGAACGCGCTGGCGTACTGGGTGGCGTTCAAGGCGGTGGGGATAACGGCGCCCTTCACCGCCGCGCTGCTGCTGCAGGGACTCGTGGGGATAGGTGTGGCGCTCCCGAGTGCCCCCGGCTTCTTCGGCGTTTTCGAGTACATAGGACAGCAGGGGCTCGGCATCTACGGCGTGGACGCCGCTCGCGCCACGAGCTGGGCGATCGGCTATCACATTCTCACGTTCATACCGATCACCGTGATCGGCATCTACTACTTCGTGCGGCTCGGCCTCCATTTCAAGGATCTGAGGAAGACGGAGGCCGATTCCGGCGCGGTCGCTACAGCGTCCGCGCGGGGTCCGGGTTCGAGCGCCGCACCCGAAGCGCCGGCCTCGAAGATCGCGATGGCGCCTGAGGAGCGCGCGTGACCGCTCGCGCCGCGCGGGTAACCGCGCACGCGAAGATCAACCTCATCCTCCGCGTCCTCTCCCGCGAGGAGAGCGGCTTCCACGCTCTGGAAACGCTCTTCGCCCGCCTCGCCCTGGGCGACACCGTCACCGTGCGCATCACCGACGCCTCCCGCTCCGTGGAGTGCGACACTGATGTGCCGGGCCCGCCCGAACACAACCTCGCCTACCGTGCGGCCGCCGCGTTCGCCGAGGCGACCGGCTGGCCCAGCGGCTTCGCGATAGAGATCGAGAAGCGCATCCCGGTAGGGGGCGGCCTCGGCGGTGGCAGCGCCGACGCCGGCGCGGTGCTCCGCGCCCTGGCGGCCCTCTCCCCCAACCAGGTGAGGGAAGCGCAGCTCCTTTCGATCGCCGCCACCCTGGGCAGCGACGTGCCATACCTCACGACAGCCGCCCCCCTCTCCCTCGCCTGGGGCCGCGGCGAGCGGATGCTGGCGCTCCCTCCCCTCCCCGTGCGCGACGTCGCGCTGGTGCTCCCCGACTTCTCCGTCTCGACCGCCGCCGCGTACTCCTGGCTAGCCGCAGCGCGAGAGAGAGCGCGCCCTACCACATCCCCGACCTCGCCCCAGCTCCTCTCGCTCGCCGACCTCGCCACCTGGCGCTCCGTCGCCACCCTCGCCACCAACGACTTCGAGCCGGTAGTCTCCTCCCGCCACCCCCAGATCGCCGCCATCGTCTCGTCCCTCCGCGCCGCCGGCGCCGCGATCGCCCTGATGTCCGGCTCCGGCTCGACAGTCTTCGGAATTTTCGACTCTACGGCCGCGGCCGCCGCTCTCCCTCCCGCCGCCCACGTAGTGCAAACCACGACGCTGGCGGCCGTCTCGCCAGTGGATAGACTGGGGTAGAAAGCAGGAAACAGGAACTACGAGGGTTCAGGAGGCAGGGTTCAGGAACGGCAGGGGAGAGGGGACAGGGGACAGGAACTGCCGCGTGAAGAAGTCATTCCCGCGTAAGCGGGAATCCATGTTCAGGTCCGTTAACATGGATTCCCGCTTACGCGGGAATGACCCTGGATGGTGTGCCGGTACCTGTTTCCCGTCTCCTGTCCCCTGTCCCCTGTAACCCGTAGTTCCTGAACCCTGCCTCCTGAACCCTTTGCAGTTCCTGTCACCTGTCTCCTGTCCCCTCTTTCCTCCTCCCCGCCCTCTCCCCGCCCTTTTAGTTCCCCCCCTCCCTTGCTAGCTTGTGAGGCTGGATGCCCCCTCGTCCAATGGCAGGACATCAGACTTTGGATCTGAGAATACTGGTTCGAATCCAGTGGGGGCAACTCCGCCCCTTCGAATTGACCAACTTCCTGCCCCAGACTATGTTACAGGGCTATAATGGATGAGCTGAGCGTCCCCCGGCGCGGCTTCAAACTGCTCGCGGGAACTGCCAACCGCGCGCTGGCGGAAGAGATCTCGCGGTGCCTGGGCGTCGAGCTCACCAAGCTCACGATCACGCGCTTCGCGGACGACGAAATCTTCGTCCGCATAGACGAGAACGTGCGGGGCGCGGACGTGTTCATCGTGCAGCCGACCAATCCTCCGGCCGAGAACATCATGGAGCTCCTGCTCCTGATCGACGCGGCGAGGCGGGCATCGGCTGCACGCATCACGTGCGTGATGCCGTACTACGGCTACTCGCGGCAGGATCGTAAGGATCAACCGCGCGTGGCGATCGGCGCCAAGCTGCTGGCGAATCTCATCACCACGGCCGGCGCCAACCGCGTGCTGGGGATCGACTTTCACCAGCATGCGCTGCAGGGGTTCTTCGACATTCCGGTGGACCACCTGTACGCCTTGCCGGTGCTCGTCTCGCACTACCGAAAGAAGCAGTTGCGCGACCTCGTGGTGGTGGCACCCGATGTAGGTTCGGCGAAGATGGCACGCGGCTTCGCGAAGCGCCTGAACGGCACCTTCGCGATCATAGACAAGCGCAGGCCCACGGCCAACGTGGCCGAGGTCCTGAATGTGGTAGGTGATGTGAAAGGCCGGGACTGCATCATTCCCGACGACATGATCGACACCGCCGGTACCATCACCGAGGCGGCACGCGCCCTCAAGCGGCTGGGCGCGAAGGACATCTATGCGTGCGCCACGCATCCTCTGCTCTCCGGCCCGGCCGTGGAGCGGTTGAGCGAGTCGCCCATAATCGAGGTGACGGTGACCGACACCATCGCCATCCCGCCGGAGCACCGCTTTTCGAAGCTCAAGGTGCTCTCGGTGGGCGAGCTGCTGGCCAAGGCCATCAGGTACACGCACTCGGACGAGTCGGTGAGCTCGCTGTTCGAGTGATCAGCTGAGCAGTTACGAAACAACCTCAGACTTCAGAGATATTCCGCAATGGCAACCGCTAATCTGAGCGCCAAGAAGCGCACCGACTCCGGCAAGGGTGCGGCCCGCAAGCTGCGCAGCGCCCAGCAGATCCCCGGCATCATCTACGGCCACAACCGGGAGCCGCAGATGCTCGCGCTCGACTGGCGGGAGCTCGAGCGGATGCTCGAGCGCATCGCGCCCGAGACCACGGTCATCGA
>DASSOX010000317.1:0-17619 GCA_035700125.1 Gemmatimonadaceae bacterium | reverse complement strand
CGAGGCGATCGAAGAAGTCCCATCCGATCGGTGCTTACCGGCCGCCGCCGAAGCGCAGGCCAACCATTATCGGTATGTACTTGGCGCTTCCGTTATCGGCGCCGCTGAAGACGTTGTGATAGCGGATCTCACCGAACGCCGAGAAGCCCGTGAGACGATACTCGATGCCGCCGCCGAAGTTGATACCGAAATTGGTGCTGCTATTGTCGGTGGACGAGACGCCCGAGACATCGAAGCTCGAGTGATATAGACCGACGCCGGCCAGCAGGTAAGGCGTCGTCCGTGATTCGGAACCCTGCGAGGGGTGGATCCTCCAGACACCGTCGGCGGTGATGGAGAAGAGGTGGAGGTCGCTCGCCTCGAAGGAGCTGCCGCCGGCAGAGATGGTCTTGCCCGAGAGACTGCCGTACGAGAGGTCGCCACGCAGGCCGAAAGGCTGCGTCCTGCTGGTCCAGTCCACGAAGCCCTGCAGATTCCAGCCAGTGCTCTGAAAGTCGCCGATGTTCCCCGTGGGGATTAGCAGCCCGGCCGCGATGCCGAACCCGATCGGATACTCACTGGGGTTGGACATCTGCTGCGCGCTCAGCGACGGAGTCGGCAGAGCGAGAGCGCCCAGCAGCGCCAACATGGATGGGATTGCGAGACGACGAGATTGCATGGCGTGATTCCTTGTGCAGGGTTGACCAGCCCGACACGCACCTTGATGTGTGTGCTCGGAAGAATGTAGCCGCTACCATCCGCAGGCGCGAGGACCGTGCCTCGCCGGTGGAAGACGGGTAGATAGTTCTACGGTGCAGCCGCCCGTTGTGCTGCGAGGGAGCGGGGAAACATCGATGTCGAACGATCCATCGAACGACGCGCAGGCTGGCCGTCACATGTCCGCGCGAGGGAGCGTGAGCGTGAAGCACGATCCGGCGCCCGGAGTGCTCTCCGCGGCCAGCTCGCCACCCATCCCCCGCGCCAGGTCGCGGCTTATCGCCAGCCCGAGCCCCGTTCCCTCGTGCGAACTGGTCAGGCGGCGGTCGAGCTGCACGAACGGCTCGAACATACTCTCCAGCTTGTCGGCGCTCACTCCACGCCCCGTGTCGCGTACGTGGATCATCACGTCGTCGGGGTTCGCGTCGTAGTCTATCCCGATCCTGCCGCCAGGCTGGGTGAACTTGATCGCGTTGGAAAGGAGGTTGATCAGAATTTGCTGGACCTTGTCGGGATCGGCGCGCGCGACGGCTGGATCTCCGTCGAGCCGGCAGGAGTACTCCAGCGAACGCGCCCGGATGAGCGGTTCAACGAGCGGACCGAGGCCGGAGAGCAGATCGTTCACCGGAACCTCGCGCAGCTGGAAGTCGAGGTGCCCGGCCTCGAGGCGCGCGAAGTTGAGGATGTCGTTGATGAGCGAGAGCAGGTGCCGCTGGTTGTGCTGGATGCGCCCCAGATCCTCGGCCTGCTTCGGCGTGACGGGGCCGCGAAGCCCCAGGGCGATGAGCTCAGCGTAGCCCGCGATCGCGTTGAGCGGAGTTCGCAGCTCGTGGCTCATGGTGGTGAGAAATTCGCTCTTCACCCGGTTGGCGACCTGCGCCTCCGCGCGCGAACGTCGCTCCTCCTCGTACAGCCACGCGTTGTCCATTGCGACCGAGGCCCACGAGGCGATGCCGAGCGCCACGCGCTCGTCGCGTTCGGTGAAGATCCCCGGAAGCGAGTGCGCGAAGAGCAGCCTGCCGAGCAGGCGCCCCGTGCGCGAGACCACCGGTACGCCGAGATAGCTGCGCAACGGAGGATGCTCGACGGGGATGTCGCTGAACGCTCGCAGGTCGGAGTAGCGCTCGTCGCGCGGGAGGTCGTTGCTGCGGACGACGGCGTCGGCGTGCTGGCCGATGGCTATCGGGCGCCCGCCGTGCTGGGGCTCGCGAGCGTCGTCCGCGCCTTCTCCCTCTGCAGGAGGGCTGTGCGTCTGTGGAAGGCCGGCGAGCGCGTACATGGTGCGCGATTCTCCGTTGGCGTCCACCACGCCGTAGATGAAAGCACCGAACTCGGCACCCGTGAACGCAGTGGCTTCGTCGGTTACACGCTGCATGAGCCGTTCGATATCAAGCTCCGCCGTGACCACGCTCCCGATTCGCTGGATCGTCTCCACGAGGCGGGCCTCGTCGCGCAGCGCGTCCTCCGCCTGGATGCGCGGCGTGATGTCGAGGACGGTACCGGTGAAGCGCACAGCGCGCCTCTCACCATCCTGCTCTTCGAAGAACGCGCGTCCGCGTGCATCCACCCAGCGTACGCTTCCGTCGGGCCAGCGCACGCGAAAATCCGCTCGCAGCTCGCCGTCGCCGCGTGGGTCGAGTGCGGCATGAATCTTCGAGCGCACGAGCGCGTGGTCGTCGGGGTACACGCGCTCGAGGAGCATGTCGTAGGTTACGCGCGCATCGCTCGGCAGTCCGAACACCGCCTTGCACCGCTCGGAGAGATCGAGCGCCATGTTGGTCATGTCGCTGTCCCATGTGCCGATGTCGGCCGAAGTGACGGCGAGGCGAAGTCGCTCCTCGGCGGTGTGGAGCTCTGCGGCTAGCGTTCGCGCTTCCTGCGTTTGAGCCTCGAGCTGCGTCGCGTGGTCCTGCAACTCGGTCGCGAAACGCTGCGTCTCGGCGCGCGCCAGCTCGGCCTGGCGCCGCAACTCACGCTCGCGGTTGGCCGCTTCGGCGTAGGCGCGCAGCCCGATTCGCGCGAACAGTGCGGCGACGAGTGCGCCGAGCAGCACGAGGACGGCCACGGTGATGGCAACACGCGCTGCCGCACGGTCGAACTGCAGCGCCGTCGTGGAGGCAGCGATGGCGGCGAGGATGTCGGGCGCGATGGGCATGAGCACGACGACTGGGCGGGGTGCGGCAGGAAAGGCGGAGTGTATGCCATACTCGCCGCGAGGTGGCGAGCGCTGCTCCACCGATCGACTGCAGAAAACATGCTCACGGCCGCGCTCGGGAGAGCGGCCGTGAGCGACGCCCTAATCGGTGGGAGGGGCGATCGGGAGCGTGAGCCGGAAGGTGCTGCCGCTGCCGACCTCACTCTCCACGCTGATCACGCCGCCGTGCGCCTCCACGATGCCGCGCGAGATGGCCAACCCGAGGCCCGTGCCACGCTGGGCGGCACCGCGCCGCGCCTGCCAGAAGCGGTCGAAGACGTGGGCGAGGTGCTCGGGTGGTATCCCGCAGCCCGTGTCGCGAACCGTGATGCGCACGTGCGCGTGATCGTCGGGTGGAACGTCGGCGAGCACGGAGATCTCGCCGCCGGACGGCGTGAACTTGAGAGAGTTCGCAACGAGATTCGCCAGGACCTGAAGGATCCGCTCGCTGTCCACCAGCACTGGCGGAAGTTCGGGGCGAGCACCGATCACGAGATGAATCCCCGCATCCTTCGCGGCCCGAGTGAAGGTCATCTCGAGCTGTTCCAGGATCTGCTCGACCCTTTCACTGCGGCGTTCCAGGGAGAGGCGCCCGGCTTCGATGCTCGCGATGTCGAGCAGATCCTGGATGAGACGGTTCATCCAGGTGGCCGAATCGGAGATGGCCGTCACCATGTACCGGAGGCTCTCGTTCGCATCGCTCAGTCCATCATCGAGCGCGCTCGCACACATCATGATCGCGCTCAGCGGGTTGCGCAGGTCGTGCGAGACGACGCCGAGCATCTCTTCTCTCGCGCGCGTGGCGTCCTGCGCCATTCCGTAGAGTCTCGAGTTGTCCACGGCGAGCGCGGCGCGACGACCCAGCTCCTCGGCGAGAGACAGGTCCACCGGCGTGTAAGTGGGCGACTCGGTGGTCGCTATGAACGCGATCGCCCCCAGGGTTCGACCCCGCGCGAGGAGCGGCACGGTCATGTAGGAGCGGGGGTGTAGCTCCAGGAGGAGGCGGAGGTGATCGGGATGCTGCGTCACGCGCTCGAGCGAGCGTCGGGTGGCTTCGCGCACGAGAACCGCGCGACCGCTCGTCATGGATTCGCGAGTGAGGTATGGCTCGTCGGACTTGCGTGGGAATGCGTGAAGGTGTTGCGCCGTGGTGGTGAGGGTGGGGCTGGATGCGGCGGATGCGACGCGGCGCGCCACTCCGTGCTCCAACACGTCTATGAAGCAGACGTCCGCGATTCGCGGCACCGCGAGGTCGGCGAGACTCTGCAGCGTGGTGGAGTAGTCGAGCGAGCCTTCGAGCGCTTCCGTCGCGTCGGCGAGGAAAGAGGCGCGCCGTTCCGCGGCCTCGGCGCTGCGCCGCGCCTCGCGCTCGCGTTCCATGAGCCGCGCGCGGTCTTCCTCCGACTGGCGCCGCTCGGAGACGTCGCGGAGCACCGCCGCGTAAAACACATCTCCTTCGACTTCGACCCTCGAGATCGAGGCCTCCGCGGGGAACTCCTCGCCGCCCTTGCGCAGTCCCACTATCTCGCCGCGGTCGCCCATGCGCCTGGCCACGGTCTCGGATCTGGCGAAATCCCTGACCTGGCGGGTGTGCGCCGACCGATGACGAGCGGGGAGGAGCGTGCCGAGCGGTTTGCCGATCACCTCACCCGAGGTGTAGCCGAAGATGCGCTCGGCGCCGCGATTGAAGAGGATGATGCGCTGCGTGCGATCCACGCAGATGATGGCATCGGCGGAGAGCGCGACGATGCCGCGGTAAAGCGCCTCCGGGAGCGCTGCGCGACCGGGCGCTTTTCGCGCTGCTCCCCCCACGAGGGCGGAGGTGTCGTCGGCTCCAGAGGTGCTGTCCAATAGGGCTCCTCGCTCCGAAACTGTGAACGCGAGTCGCGCGGCCCGCCCTCGTGGGGCAGGGCCGTGCCTGCGTCAGACCTAAATATGTGCTGCCGCGGGTGGAGAGTGCCACCCGCGGCCGTATCGGCGCGCTCGCGGTCAGTCGGTGAAGGAGATCAGCGTGCTGCCTCCATCGTTCGACACGCGCAGCGTACGTTCGCGGCCGACGTGGTCGCAGAGGATGTCCACGTCGGTCACATCGGGTACCACGTGAGTCAGGTAGCGGCTCGCGAGGCCACGCATGCCGAACATCAACTGAACTTCGTTCCCGTGCCGGTCGTAGGACGCACCGATCAGCGGGAGCGCGCTCCCCTGCATCTGCGCCCCGAGGTCGGGGTCGTCTATCTCCACCGAGCAGTGGCGGCCGGCGTTTCGGCGCGTGAACTCGGAGAGCTCGTGAGCCAGGTTGCGGGGAGGCACCGAATGCGTGTGACCGTTGCCGGCCTTCATCCGCGCCGTCGCCCGGCTGAATGCATTGCCGGGGACCACGAGCACCGAGCACGGCGCGCCGCGAACGAGTGACGTGGCGATGCTTCCGAGCACGAGTCGATTGAAGAAGCCGTAGCCGTGCGTGCCGGAGACCGCGAGATCCACGTTCTTGCGCGAGGCAAAGTTCACCAGCTCGCGGCCGGGGTCGCCTCGGAGCACCACAGGGTGGACTTCTATGTCGCCGGCACCGATCTCCGTGCGCACGTGCTCCAGCTCCTCCATGAGCGGCTCCTTGCCGCGCGTCGCGTGAGCCAGGTAGACGATCGCTTCCGGGTCCACGAGCGAGAGCGCCACGCGCGCAGCGTAGATGCTGTACGGGCTGAAGTCCGTGGCGATCAGCACGCGCTTCGGCAGCTCGGATGCTCCGGGTTCCACCGCGAGTACCGGGACATCCGCGAGCTGCAGCACGCGCAGCACGGTCTCGCCTTCCATGATGCGCTCCACGAGTCCATGCCGTCCGCGACCGAGTACCAGGAGCCGGGCGTGTTCGGCATGCGCTTCGTTAGCGATGACCTGCGGAGCGACGCCATCGCTGATGGTCACAGGATAGCTGGTATCGCGACGCGTCAGTCGCCGGAGCTGATCGTGAATGTCTTCGCGCAGCATGGTGCGCCGTGGCCCGAGCATGGCGGGGTCCGCCGGGACGGTACCGATCTCGAAGGTCTGAACGATGATCGGCTCGAGTGCGCCGACCAGACGAATCGGCGCACCGGTGCGGGCGGCGTAGAGTTGCGCCGCCACCACGGCGGCATCCGAATCCGGTCCGCCGTCACTCGCTACCACGATCGGTCCACCCGGAAGCTGGATGGTCCGGGAAAGCTCTGGCTCCAGCGCTAAGTCCTGCCTGGTGAACGGGGAGGACATGGTAACACTCCTGATTGCGACGTGTAGGTGTCATGCCGAACGCGGTCCGGGGACCGCTCGAGCCGCACTCGCGAATCGCGCGGCGCACTGTAGAAATGTGGGGGGGCGCGCCGCGCCGGTCTGTCGGACGAACGGCGAAAGCTTCTGGGGAAAAACCGTACACCGGCCGATAGCTGCGGGGGCGACAACCGGTACCCGATCACCGAACGGGTACTTGCCCTTCGAGGAGCCGGGCTTCGAGCGCGAAGCGCACGTACGCCGCGCGGTTCTCCAGGCCTATCTTGCCCTGAATTCGGCGCTTATAGGTGTTCACCGTCTTGGTACTGATGCCGAGTCGCTCGGCGATCTCGGGGCCGTTCAGGCCGTCGGCCGTGAGCCGAAGGACGATCTGCTCCCGTTCGCTGAGCGAGTCGAACGCTTCGCGCGCTCGGCCACTGCCGACATGCGCCGGCCGGCCGGAATCGACCGCCGCCAGGCGCCTCGCCACGGACGGACGCACGTAGGTATCGCCCGAAGCCACGACGCGGATCGCGTCTATCAGGTCGCTTCGAGTAGCGTCCTTGGCCAGATAGCCGGTGGCGCCAGCGTTCAGAAGCGAGAGCAGGCGCTCCCGCTCCTCGTGCATGGTGAGGATCAGCACACGCGGCGGGTCGGGAAGCGCGCGCAAGTCGCGCGTCGCGGTTTCGCCGTCGCCGCCCGGCATCTCGAGATCCATGACAACGACGTGCGGCGCGAGGCGGGCCGCGAGCGGGACCGCCTCGACGCCGCCGGTGGCCTCGCCCACGACAATCACATCCGGAGCGGCGGTGGCGAGCATGGTGCGCACGCCGGCTCGCACCAGCGCGTGGTCATCCACGAGCAGGACCCGAATCGGCTCCGCGCTCACGGAGGTGCTCCGCTGAGCCCACGGGCGATTCGCGAGCTCTTTACCGAGAGTGGACAGGCAGTCCGACTCGGCGGCTCTCGTTGCGCTTCCGGCTTTTTCGACTGACATGACGTCCCCTCCGCCGTGCGGCGACTGGCTGTACGAGTTCAATCTCGCGACCCGGGCGGGGTGGACAATCGGGGATGGTCCGTATCTCGTGTCGGTGATCCCCGGACAACCATGACGGCGAAAAAAGGCCCGCCTGGGGCGGGCCGAGAAGGTTGCGGGGGAGGGTAGCGAATGGATGGCGCGAGAGCCCGACGCCGGTACCGTGGGACGCGACTCAGGAGGAGAGAATCCCCAGCTTGAGTGCCAGCTTGACGTAATCCGCACGGTGCTCGATACCGAGCTTCTCGTTGATGCGCTGCTTGTACGTATCCACGGTCTTGGGGCTCAGATACAGCCGCTCGCCGATCTCCGGTGCGGTGTAGCCCTGCGCGACCAGCTTGAGAACGCTCTGCTCGCGTTCAGTGAGCTTCTCGAAGCGGGCACGCTCATCCGCGTTCGGGTCTCTTCTGGTGAGGCCGCGCGCGAGTACGAGTGCCGCAGATGGCTGCACGTACATCTCTCCGCGCGCGACGATGCGGATGGCCTCCACCAGGTCGCCGTCGGCGGCGCTCTTGAGGATGTATCCCGCGCCGCCAGCCTTCAGTACTTCGATCAGGTACTCCTCTTCCGTGTGCATCGTGAGCACGAGCACGCGTGAGGCGAGCCCCTCCTCGGATATCGCTCGCGTGGCGGCCACGCCATCGGAGCCGGACATCGTGACGTCCATGAGTACCACATCGGGCGCGAGCCGCTTTGCCAGCGTGAGCGCCTCGTCACCGCTCGATGCCTCGCCCACGACCTCGATGTCGCTGGCGCCGGAAAGCACGGCCTTGAGACCGACGCGGACGACCGTATGATCGTCGACCAGCACTACCCGGATTTTCTTTCCGCCCATTCTCGCCTCATGGTGAGTCGGCGCGCCCAGGCGCTACCTCGCGCCGGCAGTTGCATGGAAATCTCGGATGTAGCATTCGCGAGCGCCAGAAGCGAGGAACGTCGCGCTCTGTGAGCTTGGCTTCACGCCGCTCTTCTCCCTGGCGCGCAGGGGATTAAGATTCCAGAGTTGCCGGCCCGGGCGATCCTGCGCCGGTCAAAGGCAGTTCCCGAGCCGGTAGCTCAGTTGGTAGAGCAACGGACTTTTAATCCGTAGGTCCTGGGTTCGATCCCCAGCCGGCTCACTTTCCTCCTCCAATGCCAGCGCCTTCGCTCTCGTTCGAGAACGTATCGAAGTCGTACGGCGCCGTCCACGCTCTGGCCGATGTCACGCTTTCCGTGGACAGCGGCGAGTGTCTGGCGCTCGTGGGGGAGAGCGGGTCGGGGAAGACCACGCTCCTGCGCTGCATCAACCGTCTCGTAGATCCGGACGGCGGCATGGTGCGCATAGATGGTCGAGATGCGAGCGCGCTCGACGTGATCGAGCTGCGTCGGTCCATCGGCTACGTTCCGCAGGAGGGCGGGCTTCTCCCACACTGGCGCGTGAGCCGCAATGTGGGCCTCGTACCGTGGCTGCGCGGCGCTCCTGATGCGCCGCTTCGCGCCGAGGAGGCGCTCGAGCTGGTGGGGCTGCCGACGGCGACGTTCGGTGAGCGGTGGCCCGACGAGCTCTCCGGAGGACAGCGGCATCGTGTTGCCGTGGCGCGCGCGCTGGCTGGCGGACAGTCGCTGATGCTGCTCGATGAGCCGTTCGGAGCACTCGACGCAATCACACGCCACGATCTGCAGCGCATGGTCGCGGAGCTCCGCGCCAGACGACCCCTCACCATCGTCATCGTCACGCACGACATCCACGAGGCAATGTTTCTCGCCGACCGTGTAGGCGTGCTGCACGCCGGTAAGCTCGAGCAGGTGGCCACGCCGGCCGTCCTCGGGGCGGAGCCGGCGACGCCCTACGTCGCGCACCTCCTCGCCAGAGCGGAGCTGCTACGCTCGTGAAGTTCGGCTCTGCGGTCGTGCTCCTGCTCGCGGCCGCCGTCGTGGTGGCGATACTGCCGGGTGCCGCGCCGGCCGACACCGCGGCGATGCGGCCGGAACGCGCGCGCCCGGTAGTCATTGCATCCAAGCCCTTCGGCGAGTCGTATCTGCTGGCCGAGATGTTCGCGCAGCTTCTGGAGTCCGAAGGGATCGAAGTGCAGCGAAGACCCGGGCTCGGCGCCACCACCGTTGCGTTCGATGCACTCCGGTCCGGCGCGGTGGACGCGTACCCCGAGTACACCGGCACCGGCCTCCTCGCCATCCTTCACGAGGAGCCGCGCGGCGATGCGCAGCGGGTGTTCGCCGAGGTGCAGAAGCAGTTCACCGAGCGCTACGGGCTGCGTTGGCTGCCGCCGCTCGGCTTCGAGAACGGCTACGCGATATCGGTGAGAGCGGAAACGGCGCAGCGCTACCATCTCGCCACGTTGAGCGATCTCGCGACGGTAGCGCCGCGACTCTCGGCTGGTCTCTCGCCGGATTTCATCCAGCGCGCCGACGGGCTCCCCGGACTCTCTCGCGCGTATGGACTGCGCTTTCAGTCGGTTCGTCCGCTCGACCAGGCGCTGAAATATCGCGCGCTCGCGTCGGGTGCGGTGGATGTGGTGGATGGCTATTCCACCGACGGTCTCATAGCGCGCTACGACTTCACAGTACTGCGCGACGACCTCCATTTCTTCCCGCCGTACCAGGCGGCTGCGCTCGTTGGTGCGCGCCTGCTGCGGGACGACCCGAGGGCCGTAGCGGTGCTCACGCGGCTCAGCGGCATGCTGAACGACTCCACGATGCGAGTGCTGAACGAGAGAGTGGAGAGCGAGCACCAACCGATAGCGCGGGTAGCACGCGACGCGCTGCACGATCTTCATCTCGGCGGCGTACGGAATGATTCCGCTACGGCGGCCGACGCGAGCAGCGGGGCCGGACGGAGTACGTTCCTCGCCTATCTCTGGGGGAGGCGCGCCTCGCTCGCTGCCCAGACGCTCCGGCACGTCGAGCTGGTGGGGGTCTCGCTGCTGGCCGGCATCCTGCTGGCGCTCCCGCTGGCGTTGACGCTCGAGCGCGCGAGTCGAGCGGCCGAGCCCACGCTGCGGGTACTGGGGCTTCTCGAGACCATCCCGAGCATCGCGATACTCGCGTTCATGATCCCACTCTTCGGCGTGGGCTTCTGGCCAGCAGTGGTGGCGCTCTGGCTGTACTCGCTCTACCCGATAGCGCGCAATACCTACACCGGCGTGCGCGACGCCGACCCGGCGGCGGTCCATGCGGCCAGGGCGCTCGGGATGACGCCGATGCAGGTGCTCCGCTACGTGCGCACGCCTCTCGCCGCCCCGAGCATCATGGCGGGGATCAGGACCGCGGCCGTGATAAATGTAGGTACAGCCACGCTGGCCGCGTTCATAGGTGCGGGCGGCCTCGGCGAGCCGATCGCGACCGGCCTCGCACTGGCCGACACGCGGCTCATCCTATCCGGCGCTCTACCGGCGGCGCTCCTGGCGCTGATCGTCGATGCCGTGCTCGCGCAGGTGGAGCGCTGGACCACGCCCGCACCGCTGCGGCACCGGACGGCCCGCTGAATCCGGAATCGATCGGCACCTCCCTTGCCAACTCATGTACCATGGGGCAGAGTGAGGAAGCGGAGGAGCATTGGATGGCATCGAATGCGAAAAGAGAAGCGTTGATCGCTATCGGGAGCGTGGGGCTGGGCGCGAGTCTGATGTACATCTTCGATCCGGGCATGGGGCACCCTCGCCGAGCGCGGTTGCGCCGCGCCGTCAGGCGTATGGGCCGCCGGCGGCTGTCTGACGAAGCGGTCGAGGCGCGTGTGAGGTTGGTGCTCGCGCGGTCGGTCTCGCATCCGCGAGCGATCACCGTGGACGTGAGCCAGGGTCGCGTGGTGCTGAGCGGATCGGTAATCGCGCGCGAGGTGGATGGACTACTACGGCGCGTGCGCCGGGTTCGCGGCGTTCGAGGCGTGCGCAGCAGCATGGACGCGCACGACTGGGCCGCGGATGTCCCGGGCCTTCAGGGGGCGGCGGAGCGACCGCGTCGCCTGGCGGGCTGGGAAGTGCTCGGTTGGCGCTGGCCCGCGGGCGCGGGGATCGTGGGAGGAACCGCGCTCGGAGCGCTCGCGGTGAGAGGGGTGCGAGCTCTCAGATAGCGTCGGTGGAGCTCTCGCCGTCTTCGCCTTCGTTCTCGTCGTCGTCCATGGCGAGGGCAGCGCGGAGCTTGCGACCCAGCGTGGGACGGGAGATGCCGAGGATGCGCGCAGCGGCGCTGCGATTACCGCGCGTGATCTGAAGAGTGAGGCGCACCGCCTCCTGCTCGATCAGCTCCAGCGACTTGCCCTCCGGAGGGATGCGGATTTCGCGCATCTGCTCCGAGCCGGTGGTGGCCGGGAGAATCGTGCGCTGCTGGAGCATCAGGTGCTCCGCGCGGATCACGTTGTCGTCGCTGAGAATCGCCGCGTGCTCGATGACGTTCTTCAGCTCGCGGATGTTACCGGGCCAGTTGTGCGACTCGAGCGCGGCGATCGCAGACGGGTCCAGTAACTTGGCTGCGAGCCCCTGCTGTTCCGCAAGCTCGGCGAGGAAGTGGTGCGCGAGCAGTGTGACGTCGCCCTTGCGATCGCGCAGGGGAGGGAGTGCGATCCGGAAGACGTTGAGCCGGTAGTACAGATCCTCACGGAACTCGAGTCGCGCCACGGCGTCGTGCAACGACGGATTGGCGGCGGCCACGATGCGGCAGTTGATCTCGACTTCGTCGAGCCCGCCCAGCCGCCGTACGCGGCGGTCTTCCAGCGCGCGCAGCAGCTTGGGCTGGAGACGTGGCGGGAGCTCCGCGATCTCGTCGAGGAAGAGCGTGCCGCAGCCCGCCAGCTCCATCAGACCGCGTTTCTGCGCGCGCGCATCGGTGAAGGCACCCCGCTCGTGACCGAAGAGCTCCGACTCCAGAAGCGTCTCCGGGATCGCGGCGCAATTGACAGCGACGAACGGCTCGCCGCGCGCCGGTCCCTCGTAGTGGATCGCGCGTGCGAAGAGCTCCTTGCCGGTCCCCGTCTCGCCCATGAGGAGAACCGTGGTGAGTCGGCTCGTAGCCACCTTGCGAGCTCGCTCGATTGCATCCTTCAGCGTTTCGCTCTCGCCGATGATGCTGGCCAGGCCGAGCTTCACGGCACCCACATCGCGCGGCCTGTCGAAGCGCGTGATCTCACCGGAGGAGGCAAGGATCCCTCGCCCGGCAGTCGGCGCCACGCGTCGCGCGCCAGCGCTTCCCACGCCTGGCTGCTGCGTGGAAGATGGCTCGCTGTTCGCGAGGGGATCCTTGTCGTCGGGGAGAAAGGGTGACATCAGCGCTGTTCGGTTCGGCCTGTCCATATTGCAATCAAGACGATCGGGAATCGTTGTCGGCACCGGGGTGCTCGGAAAGACGCCGCTGCAGCTCCTCTGCGTCGCGAGCGGCGCCGAGCTTCCTGCAGATCTCCAGCGCGCCACGCCACGCCTCGGCAGCCTTCTCGCGCTCATCGCTCGCGAGGCGAACGTCGCCCAGCTCCGTGAGGATACGCGCGCGAGCCAGGACGTCCTGGCTGTCGGCGGCGAGCGTTTCTGCCTCGTCCAGCAGCGACGCGGCCTCCTCGAGCTGGCCGCGCTCGTGAAGCAGGCGCGCACCCACGAAGAGCGCCTCCGCTCGTAAGGGACGCTCGTGTCGGCGTTCCGTAATCGCGGTTGCTCTCGCGTACTCGCGTTCGGCGTCATCGAGCCGGCGGTCGCTCAGATGGAGCAGTACTCTGGCGAGGGCGATTCGCGCCTCGGTGAGTCGGTCGCCGCGCGCTGTGGCGAACTCCTCCGCCTGGTCGAGCGTCTGCGCCGCTTCCGCGGTCCGGCCGCTTTCGATGTGCGCGAGCGCGATCCGGTGGAGCGCCCAGCTCACGCCCTCGTCATCGCCCGTCGCGCGCAGTGAGCGGAGGCTCATGTGGTAGCGGATGCGTGCGCCTTCGAGGTCGCCCTGAATCTCGGCGATGGCGCCGAAACTCTGTTCGATGAGTGCGTAGAGCCGCTGGTCCCCCGCCGCGGCCGAGTTCAGCGACGCATCGCCGTAAAGCTGCCGCGCTGAGGTGATGTCGCCGCGCCGGAGATACACCGCGGCGAGCTCGTTCTGCGCGTGTGCTACACCATCGGCGTAGAGCACGTAGTGCGCGATATCCAGACTCCGCTTGAGGAGACAGTCGGCTTTCGCGGTTTCACCGAGATCGCGAAGGAGCGTGCCCTTCCAGCGATAGAGGTCGGCGTGGAAGGCGCCGGGCGGGAGACCGGAGATCAGCGACGCAGCCATGTCGTACGCCACCAGCGCTTCATCGGTGGCGCCGCGTCGCTCGAGCTCGCGAGCGCGCGCCACCAGGAGGCGGGTATCCTGTACGAAGTCTATGCTGCGTTGCTTGATCGGCATGACTCGAAGCGATCGCGGTTGACGTCCCCTGGCGAGCGGGGCGAGGGGCCAAACGTTGCGCGCCGGCTCCGGGGCTGAAACGTCGCGCTACAGTGAGCAGACGCGCGAGTGCCGAGAAGGCAACAGGCGTGCCGATGCTAAGCTGTTGATCGTCAGCGAGTTACGCTAAATCGGCCGGACGTGACCCGAACCGAGTTGCGAGAAAAAATTGCAAGATGGGAAGAATCGTTACAGTTGGCTCTCCTCCTCACCCGTACCTTGGCGCGTGGAATTCTCAGCGCCATTCTCGCTCATTACATGCTCGTAAACCATGCGTGATATGTCGGCCATCAGCGAGCGTGCAACCTTCTCATCGGGGATGCCGCGGGTGAGGATGACCAGCACATACGGACCGGCATCGCGCGGATAGACGATAGCTGCATCGTGTAGATGCGCGGTGATCTGCCCGGTCTTGTGAGCCACCGGGGTGCCCGGAGGGAGGCCGGCGGGGATCTCGTCGTTGAATTCCTGGTGCAGGAGAATCTGGCGCATCTCCTCGCAACTCTCCGGTGAAGCGGCCCGATTCTCCTGGATGGCCTCCATGATTATCGCGAGATCGCGCGCGGTGGTGGTGTTGTTCATCCCGCGTTCGTACGCCTTTTCGTCTTCGACTCCGCGCAGCACCTGGATCCTGTTCGCGCCGAGCGATCGCATGGCCGCCGTGGTGCGCTGCGCGCCCACGAGGGCAATCAGCGCATTGGTGGCGAGATTGCTCGAGCGCGTGATCATGTGATACATGAGGTCGCGCACTGTCACGCGCTGTCCGACGAGGTTGTACACGGTGCTGTCGGAGTCGTCGCTGCTGTTCAGCGAGTACAGCGAACCATCCACGATGGATCCGAACTGGTTCACGAGGAGGATCTTCTGGTCGAGCGACAGACCGCGGGAGTCCACCTGCCTGAAAAGCTCGATCATCACCGGCACTTTCATGGTGCTCGCTGCGTGCATCGACTCGTCGGCGTTCAGGTAGAGGGTGTCGGAGTTCGAGTCGAGGCGGTGGAACGCGATCCCCACTTCGGCGCCGGGGACCTGACGTATGCGCTCGCTGATGTGTGTCGCGAGCGAGTCGTTCTTGGCCGGGCCGCCGACGGCGGCGAGGAGGCACAGGATAGTGAGCATGGGCAAGAATATAGAAGTCGCCTCTGGGCGGGTAAACAAGTTGCCTCAGGGCGGCTGGCTCGTGTTGCGTAATATCGGGACAGTCTTCAGGTTGCCTGAACACCCATCCTCCGGCCTTCCATGCAGCAGAGCGAAAGCGAGAACGACTCAGCCACAGCGCCGATTCAGGGCCAGCGGTCGCGACTGCGCTTCACCGACTTCATTTTTCGACGTGCCAGCGACGGTCGTTGCACGGCGCAGGTGGAGCTCGAGTGGACGGAGGGGCAGCGCGTGCGCGGGAGCGCCTCCGGCCAGTCCAGCCCGACGGTAGACCTGCGGGTGGCCGCCGAAGCCGCGCTGAGGGCGATCGAGGCGTTCAGCGAGGGGTCGATGGCGTTCGATCTGATCGGAGCCAAGGCCGTTCGCGCTTTCGACGCGAACGTCGTCATTGTTTCCGTGGAGAATCGGCGCGATGGACCGCGCCGACTGCTCGGAGCCTGCCTCGTAGAGGACGATCCCTGCCGCGGTGCGGTAGTCGCGGTCCTCAGCGCCACCAATCGAGTCCTGGGGAACTTCATAGCCACGCGGTGAGGCGGGTTGGCCGCGCCGCGGTCGTCGCATCACGCTTCCTCGATCCCAACAACCGCCAGCACCAGCGCCAATGGATCTCTCCCTTCCACCCAGAACACCGATCCACCGCCGCTCATGGTGGTTGGCCATCTTCCTGACCGCCGCGTGCCACTCGGCACGTCCGGCGCCGCCCCCAGCTCCGGTGGCGATCGAGGTGGCGAGCGCGGACCGGCTGGCCGATTCTCTGAGCGCGCCGCTGGACAGCGAGAAGGTGCAGCCCCACGAGGTGACGGGAGAAGCGCTGAAGATGTTCGGCGATTCCATCGGCGTGCAGGATGCGGAGCCGGAGGACGCGGAGCCGACCTGGGACATAGACGTGCGCTCCTACGAAACCCACGAGCGCGTCGCATACTTCATAGATCGCTACCAGCACTCGGCGCGGCAGAGTTTCGCGAAGTGGCTCAAGCGCGGCGGCCGCTACGAGCCGATGATCCGCACGAAGCTGCACGATGCCGGGCTTCCCGAAGACCTCACCTACCTGGCGCTCATCGAGAGCGGGTACGATCCGAACGCCTACTCGCGCGCGGCCGCGGTAGGGATGTGGCAGTTCATGACGAGCACCGCGAAGAGCACGGGGCTGCGCGTGGACTGGTGGGTGGATGAGCGGCGCGATCCGGTTCGCTCCACAGACGGTGCGATCAAGTTTCTCAAGTACCTGAACGAGCAGTTCGGCTCACTGTATCTCGCCGCAGCGGCGTACAATGGAGGGCCGGGAAGAGTGCAGCGCGGCCTCACTCGCTACGCCGACGAGCTGGATGGCGAGACGGGCGACGATGCGTTCTTCGCGCTCGCCGAGACCGACTACCTGCGCCGTGAGACGCGCGACTACGTGCCGCGCCTCATCGCGGCCGCGCTGATCGCGAAGGACCCCACGCGCTACGGCTTCGACATCGATTACGACTCGGCGCTGGTGTTCGACAGCGCGCGAGTGGGACCAGCCACTCCTCTGGCCGCGGTAGCGAAGGCGGCGGCCACGGATGTCTCCACCATCATCGAGCTGAATCCCGAGGTGCTGCGCGGAATGACGCCGCCCAGGGACTCGTTCACCGTGCGCATCCCCTTCGGTTCCGGCGCGACGTTCGATTCGCTGTTTGCGGAGCTCCCGAAGGAGGCGCGCACGGCGTGGACTCGCACCACCACGAAGAAGGGCGAGACGCTCACCAAGCTGGCGCACCGCGCCGGAGTCTCGAGCAAGGAGCTGCGCTGGTACAACCCGTCGCTCGCCGTCTCGCGCTCCGGCCATGTGTCGGCGGGTCGCACGGTGATGTTTCCGAGCAAGGAAGTCGTGGCCGCCGCGCTCAGCGTCCCCGATCCTTCGATAGAGCGCTACGGCGCCTCCAGTCGTACCACCCACGTCGTGAAGCGCGGCGAATCGCTGGGACTCATCGCGCAGCGTTATCACACGTCCGTGAAATCGGTCATGCGCCTGAACGGCCTGCGCAAGAGCATCATCTACCCCGGCCAGGTACTCGTGGTGCGTGGCTCCGCCAGCTCGACTCGTTCCCGCACCGCTTCCTCCTCCGGCGGTGTCCATGTAGTCCGCTCGGGCGAATCACTCTGGTCCATCGCCCGCAAGTACGACACGACGGTGAAGGAGCTCAAGAAGCTGAACGGACTCGCGAGCGATCGTCTGAGAGCGGGGCAGAGGTTGGTGGTGAGGAGCTGATAGAAAAGAAAGCAGAAAGCAGGGAACTACTCGGGGGTGAGGACTGTGGACAACAGGTCACCATCCCCGCAGTGCCAAAAGTCATCCCCGCGCAAGCGAGGACCCATGTTTGGCTGAGTAACATGGGTCCTCGCTTGCGCGGGGATGACGGTATTGCGCGGGGATGACGGTAATCGCCTGCGCGGGGATGACTGTTTTATGGGTAGTACCTGAACCCTGAACCCTGAACCCTGCCTCCTGAACCCTGTATCACCCGCCCTGCCTCCTGAACCCTGGCAGTTCCTGCTCTCTGCTCTCTGCTTTCTGCTTTCTTTCCCCCTACCCCTCCACTTTGAACTGCTTCACCATCCCATGCGCCACGTGGGGTTTGCCGTCTTTCGCGTCGGAGACGAAGCAGAGGAGGCCGTAGTCGCCGGGGGCGAGGTCCACGGTGATGAAGCCGACGCCGCCGGGGTGGATCGCGGCGATACCGCCAAGTGGCTCACCCGGGGGCGGGCCGGCCTGCTTCTCGAGCCAGGCGGCTGCCTCCTGTGCCGACTTGCCCGGCGCCAAGCGAAGCAGCACCAACTCGTGGTCCTGGGCGGCGTCGTTCTCGATCCGGATCACGTGCTTGCCGGCGGTGAGCGGCTTGGAGTTCTCGAAGGCGTAGTCCACCAGCTTCACGGTGAT
>DASSOX010000316.1:0-36476 GCA_035700125.1 Gemmatimonadaceae bacterium | reverse complement strand
AGCCACTCGAGGAAACGGAGCAGATGCGGGGCGGACTCTACATCCCGGACACCGCAAAGGAAAAGCCGCAGCAGGGCGAGATCGTTGCCGCCGGACCCGGTCGTTATGAAAAGGACAAGCGCGTGCCGATGGATGTCAAAGTCGGCGACAAGGTGCTCTACGGAAAGTACAGCGGCACCGAGGTCACGCTCGAGGGCGAGCAGTATCTGATCCTGAAGGAGTCGGACGTCCTCGCCGTAGTGGGCTGAAGCCGCAGCGGCGCTCGCGCGATCACGCGTAGCGCCAGCACACGATCAACAAACACCAACTCAATTACGGTCATATGGCTGCCAAGGAACTTCATTTCAACACCGATGCTCGCGCTGCTCTCAAGCGCGGCGTCGACCAGCTCGCCGAGGCGGTGAAGGTCACCCTCGGTCCCAAGGGACGGAACGTCGTCATCGACAAGAAGTTCGGTGCTCCCACCGTCACCAAGGACGGCGTGACGGTCGCGAAGGAAGTAGAGCTCAGCGATCCGCTGGAGAACATGGGCGCGCAGATGGTGAAGGAGGTCGCGACCAAGACTTCCGACATCGCCGGTGACGGTACCACCACCGCCACCGTGCTCGCTCAGGCGATCTACCGCGAGGGTCTCAAGAACGTCACCGCCGGTGCGAACCCGATGGCGATCCGTCGCGGCATCGACACCGCCGTCGCCGCGGTCGTCGATGAGCTGAAGAAGATCAGCATCCCCACCAGCGGGAAGAAGGAGATCGCGCAGGTCGGCACCATCTCCGCGAACAACGACAAGGAGATCGGTGATCTCATCGCCCAGGCGATGGAGAAGGTCGGCAAGGATGGCGTGATCACCGTGGAGGAGGCGCGCGGCCTCGACACCACGCTCGAGACCGTGGACGGCATGCAGTTCGACCGCGGCTATCTCTCGCCCTACTTCGTGACCGATCCCGAGAAGATGGAGGCCGTCCTCGAGGACGCGCTGGTTCTCATCCACGACAAGAAGATCTCGTCGATGAAGGACCTCCTTCCGATTCTCGAGAAGGTTGCGCAGATGGGCAAGCCTCTGCTCATCATCGCCGAGGACATCGAGGGCGAGGCGCTCGCCACCCTCGTGGTCAACAAGCTGCGCGGCACGCTCCGCGTCTGCGCGGTGAAGGCGCCCGGCTTCGGCGACCGCCGCAAGGCGATGCTCGAGGACATCGCTGTCCTCACCAACGGCCAGGTCATCAGCGAGGAAGTCGGTTTCAAGCTCGAGAACGCGGTAGTGAGCGATCTCGGTAGCGTGAAGCGCGTGGTGGTGGACAAGGACAGCACCACCCTCATCGACGGCGCCGGCGACGAAGACAAGATCCAGGGCCGCGTGAAGGAGATCCGCGTCGCTATCGACAAGAGCACCTCCGACTACGACAAGGAGAAGCTCCAGGAGCGCCTCGCCAAGCTCGCCGGCGGTGTCGCTGTGATCGACGTTGGCGCCGCGACCGAGTCGGAGATGAAGGAGAAGAAGGCCCGCGTCGAGGACGCGCTGCACGCCACGCGTGCCGCGGTGGAAGAGGGAATCGTCCCCGGTGGCGGCGTCGCTCTCGTTCGCGCGCAGCGGGCTCTCAAGAACGTGAAGCTCGACGACACCGACGAGCAGATCGGCGTCGAGATCATCCGTCGCGCCATCGAGGAGCCGCTCCGCATGATCGTGCACAACGCGGGCGAAGAGGGAGCGATCGTGCTCGAGAAGGTGCGTCTGTCGAAGGACAACAGCTTCGGCTACAACGCGCTGACCGACACGTACGAGGACCTCATGCAGGCGGGCGTCATCGACCCCACCAAGGTCACTCGCACGGCGCTGCAGAACGCCGCGTCCATCGCAGCACTCCTTCTCACGACCGAGGCGCTGGTCGTGGAAAAGAAGGAGGAGAAGCCCGCCATGCCAGCCGGCGGTCCCGGCGGCGGTATGGGCGGGATGTACTGACCCCGCCGTTCGCTCAGAGGGCCAGGCTGAGTTGCGTCCGCATCCCGGCCACGAACGGCCCCACCACCCGATCCTGGTGCGCCGCCGTCACGCTGCCGCGGAACGCAGTCTTCCTCAGCGCCGCCCCCATCGCCGCCTTCGCGAGCGACGGCCGGTTGCACTTCTGGCTCAGGTGCGCGAGCACCACGTGCTCCAGCCCCGCGTGCGCACAGTGACTCGCGAGCGCCGCCGAGTCGTCGTTGCACAGATGCCCCTTCATCCCGGCGATGCGCGTTTGCACGATGCGCGGGTAGGGTCCGTATCGCAGCATCTCACGGTCGTGGTTCGACTCGAGCACCAGGAGATCGAGCTCGGTCAGGGCTCCGCGCAGCGTGGTCGTCACGTGGCCTATGTCGTACGCGATCCCGGCGCGTATACCGCTGCATCGCGCGGTGGCCACGAAGGCCACCGGCTCGGCGGCATCGTGCGGCGTCGGTACCGATCGCAGCGAGACTTCGCGCAGCTCCAGCGTGTCGCCCGTCGCGAACGTGCGCACGCCGCTGGCGCCGAGCTCCGCGTGTGCGGCCGCGGTCCCCGCGCTTGCGTATAGCTCCCACCCCCAGCGCTTCGCGCAGGCGCGTGCGCCGCGCACGTGATCGGTGTGCTCGTGCGTGATCACCACAGCCTCGATCGACTCGCCCGGTACGCCGATCTCCGCCAGACGTGCGCCGAGCACCCGCGGCGAGAATCCGGCGTCTATCAGTACGCGAGCTCCGCCGCATTCCAGCAGCACAGCATTCCCGCGGCTCCCGCTTCCCAGCATCCAGAGCTTCACCTGCGCGCCTCCAGACTGAGCGCGTGCGCCGCCGCGAGCTGACCCTTCTCGCGATCGGTCAGCGCCACTCCGCGCCGCGACATCACGCGCGCGGTCGTAGAGAGAAACTTGTCCAGCCGGTACATCGAGAGAGCTTCGCCCTCGCCCCAGGAGAATGGCGGAACGTACTTGGGCGGCATCGCCCCGCCGTAGATGTTGGAGCCGGCACCCACCACGCTCCCCGTGGTGAGCCGCGTGCCGATCCCTGTCTTCACGTGGTCGCCTATGAACGATCCGAGTTTGATCTCGCCCGTGTCGCGCAGCCCGTCGGGAGTCCAGAGCTGCACCGAGCCGTAGGTGTTCTTCAGGTTGCTCGTGATCGTGCCCGCTCCCAGGTTCACCCACCGGCCGAGATACGAGTGCCCCACGAAGCCGTCGTGCGACTTGTTGCTGTGGCCGAGCACCACGCTGTGACTGATCTCGCCGTGCACCATGCTCCCTTCGCCTATCGAGCAGCAGTCAACGCGTCCACCAAGAATGCTCGATCCACCGCAAACGGCCAGCGGCCCGACGAGACGAGTGAAAGCGCGCACCTTCACGTTCTTCCGTATCAGTATGGGGCCGGCACTCGGATCGAAGCAAACCATCGGTTCGACCATCGCGCCGCGCTCCACATAAATGGCGCCTTCGCCGGGGAGCACGATAGCGCCCGCAGGGAGCTCACAGTCGAGCGACGCGCCCGTGCACGCGATGTCCTGCAGCAACTGATCGGAGAGTCCGCTGATGAGCGACCACACGCGCTCCAACCAGCCGCCGGCGACCTTCGCGGCCCGCGTCCCGGCAATGGAGAGCGACTCGAGCTTCACCTCGCCACCACCCAGCTCGGCGAGCGGCGTGTCTCGCCCCAGCCGTACCGCTGCCACCCGGCCGCCGCACGTCCACACGTCGGCGTCGCGCGACTGGCTCGCGTCGAGCTGGAGCACGCAGCGCGTATTGGCTACTATCGAGCCCGCGCGCATCACGAAGGCGGGGGCGGCGTCGGTCACCACCGGAGGTGCACCCGCCTCCTCGAAGTCGGCGAGGTGGCCGGCCGCGATCGCGCCATCGGCACTCCGCCCCGCGAAGAGCTCCCAGCGACGCCGGATCAACTCCGTGCCGGCGCGCAGTTCGCCAGCGGGACGCGTGAGCGCGAAGGGCGCGAAGCGCCGCGCGATTGCGTCGTCGTAGAGATACAGCGGCGCCGCGGCCGGCTGTGCTCGCGCTACCTCGAGCTTCACCTCAGCTCGCGCACCCGTTCCGGGAGCGCCTCGAGCATCTTCTTGAGGTCGGCCGCACGCTCCACCGTGGTCACGAGCGTGATGCCGTTCCGGCTCACCACCACGAGGTCGTTCACGCCGTAGAGTACCACCGTCTGCTCCTCTGCGTGCACCACGTTGTTCGCCGCCTCCACTGCGTGGACATCGCCGAAGGCCGCATTCCCCGCGGAGTCCAGCGTGCGCACGCGGCGGAGCGCTGCCCATGTTCCGATGTCGTCCCAGCCGAAGTCGCCCGGAATGACGAGAACGCGCTCACTCCGCTCGAGCACCCCCTCGTCCACCGAGATCGGAGTGACGGTGGAGAAGAACTCGGCCATGTCGCCGCGCTCGGCCGCATCTATGGCCGGCAGCAGCTCCGCGCAGTGCGCGCGTACTTCGTCCATGAAGTCGCCCACTCGCCACACGAAGATTCCCGAGTTCCAGAGGTACCCTTCGTCTACCATGCGCTCGGCAGTCGCGCGGTCGGGTTTCTCTACGAAGCGCGCGACCTTCCGTGCGCCGTCCAGCCTCTCACCGGGCTGGATGTAGCCGAAGCCGGGGTCCGGGCGCGAAGGGACGATCCCGACGGTAACCAGACTCTCGTGACGCTCGGCCGCTTCCGCCGCCAGGGCGAGCGTCGAGCGGAAGCCGGCGGCATCGGCCACTGCCCAGTCGGCGTGTACGCTCAGCATCGTGGCGTCGCGCCCGGCGCGCCGGCCGATCTCCACGGCGGCCCAGGCGAGCGCGGGCGCAGTCCCCGCCGCGCGCGGCTCGGCGATCACATTCTCGGCGGGGAGGCGTGGGATGAGCGACCTGACCGAGTCCGCGAGGACCCCGTTGGTGAGCACCAGCGTCTGCTCCACGGGAACCAGCGGTGCGAGGCGCATCACGGCGTCGGCCAGAAGCGGCTCGCTCCCCGCCAGCGGCATCATCTGCTTGGGACGTTCCGGAGTACTGAGTGGCCAGAAGCGCGAGCCTACTCCGCCGGCCAGGATCACGGCCCATCGGCTCAAGTTGCGGCCACTCCGTTCTCGTCTGTGGAGATCCCCGCCAGCTCCGCCGTGCGTGCGTAGAGCTTCTTCGGACTGAAGGGCTTGGTGAAGAACTCGTTGGCGCCGAGCTCCATCGCTTCCTGGTGATGATGCTCCTGCCCGGCGGCAGTGAGGATCATGCAAGGGATGTTCTTCCAGCGACTGTCGGCACGCATGTGCGAGAGCACGTCGAGCCCGCTCAGATACGGCATCATGAGGTCGAGTAGCACCACCGACAATTCGGGGTCGCGCTCGAGCGCCTCGATCGCCTCGCGACCATCGCCCGCGAGAGTGACCTCGAAGGGACCCTGCTCCAGCTTCATCTTGATGATGCGCCCGATGTGGGGTTCGTCGTCCGCCACGAGCACGTGCACAGGCACAGTGGGCGTGTCGCTCATTCAGAACGCGCGGGCGAGATCACGAAGTGTATAAAACATCCAGACTCCTTCTTCGGGTGCAGCGAAGCTAGGCCTCCAAATCGGTGAAGTCAAGCGACGACAATCGGTTGCTTGAACTGAGGCGCACCGCGCGATATTGTTCGCTTCCTCCCATGATCCAGCATCCCCGATGTGGTTGGAGCAGTTGCTCTTGCCAATTGCCGGCTCCCTCGCCGCCCTCGGGGTATCACCTCATCAGGATGCTCCACCACACGTGCGCAGGCATATGACGTCCAGATTTCTCCGCTTCGGACTCGTCACTATAGCGATCATGGCGACCGCGGCCTGCAAGGACCCCTTCGAGGTCAAGGCCAGCTCCGCGGTTTTCGAGGACACGCTCGCGGTTTACGCCCTCTCGGCGGTTCCTCCCGAGGCGCCCACCGCCCTCAACACCTTCGACGGCGTGGTAGTCCGCACCGACCCAGCGCAGAACTTCGACGTGGTGTTCGACATCCGCGTCGATTCGACCACGGGCGACACCACCGCCTACATCCTGCCGCCGAGAGCGGTCGGCGGTTTCTCCACGGCCGGTATCAGGAAGGATACCCGCGCCTTCGACGAGATCGATCGCGCGCCCACGAACGGTTACAACGACTCGACGGCCGTACCGATTCAGACGGGTGATGTGCTGCTCGTTCAGGCGGCGTCGTACGCGTGCAGAGGACAGATCATCAGCGCGCGGCTCTACATCTACTCGAAGATCCAGATAGACAGCATCAAGGCGAGCCCGCCGTTCGACCCGGAAACGAATCCCAGCGGAAGCACCATCTACTTCCGCATGCGCGCCGATCCCAACTGCGGCTTCGTCTCCTTCGCAGACGGCATCCCCGGAACCTGACGTGCACGATCTCAAGCTGCTCCGCGACGGAGCCGACGCCCTCCGCGAGGGGATGCGGCGGCGCGGCAAGCTCGATACGCTTGGCCCCGTGATAGATCGCGCCGTCGCGCTCGACCGCGAGCGCCGCGCGCTCCTCGCCAACATCGAGGAGAAGAAGGCCGAGCGCAACGCCGCCAGCCAGGAAGTGGCCGCGCTGAAGCGCGCGAAGAAGGACGCGGACGAGCTCATCACGCGCACGAGGGCTCTCGGCGATGAGATCAGTGAGCTCGAGAAGCGCTATGCCGATGCCTTCGGCGAGCTTGAACGGCTGCAATACGACCTCCCGAACATCGTCCTTCCGGAAGTTCCCGAGGGCGGGGAGGAGGCGAACACGGTGGTGCGCAGCTGGGGTGAGCCGCGTGCATCCGAAGGCGTCGTAGCGCACTGGGAGATTGGCGAGCGACTCGGGATTCTCGATCTCCCGCGCGGCGCGAAAATAAGCGGCTCGGGCTTCGTGGTCTTTCGCGGCCTCGGCGCCCGGCTGGTGCGCGCACTCATGTCGTTCATGCTCGACCTCCACACGCGCGAGCACGGCTACGAGGAGGTATGGGTGCCGCTGCTCGTGAACCGTCAATCCATGACGGGCACGGGCCAGCTCCCCAAATTCGAGGACGAAGCGTACCTGGCCACCGACGATTTCTTCCTGATCCCCACGGCCGAGGTTCCGGTAACGAACCTTTTCCGTGACGACGTGCTCGATGGTGCGAAGCTGCCGATGGGCCTCACCGCCTTCTCGGCGTGCTTTCGGCGCGAGGCGGGTGCTCACGGGAAGGACACGCGCGGTCTCATACGCGTCCACGAGTTCGACAAGGTCGAGCTGGTGCGCTTCACCACGCCCGAGAGCTCGCCGGCCGAGCACGAGCTGCTGACGAGCCAGGCCGAAGCGGTCCTGCAGCGGCTCGGGCTCCCGTATCGCGTGCTCCTCCTCGCAGCCGGCGACACCGGCTTCTCCAGCGCCAAGACGTACGATCTCGAAGTGTGGGCGCCGGGAGTGGCGAAGTGGCTCGAGGTGTCGAGCTGCTCCACCTTCACCGACTTCCAGGCACGGCGCGCCAACATCCGATATCGCCCGGCGCCCGGCGAGAAGCCGCGGCTGGTACATACGCTCAATGGCTCCGGCCTCGCCTTTCCGCGCACCATCATCGCCATCCTGGAGCACTACCAGCGTCCCGACGGCACGGTGACGGTCCCCGAAGCGCTGCGGCCGTATCTGGGCGTGGACATCCTCTCCTGATCCCATGCGCCGCGGCGCTCCGGTGGTCATCCTCGGCGCGCTGCTCGCGCTCCTGCTGGCCCTCTACATCATCTACTCGCAGCGCGTAGTGGTCGAGCTGCGGGGGGACGCAGGTCGCTACGGGCAGATGTACGCGCGCGTGTTCGGCGCGCTGGCCGATCCGAGAGAAGAATCCGGCAACGCCGCGCTCCTCGAGCTGTCGCGCCACATCCGCGAGCTGGGCGTGCCGGTGATAGTCACCGACATGTCGGGGAATCCCACGGCGGCGGCAAACCTTCCTTTCGAGGCCCCGCTCGATGACCCACGAGTGCGCAACTACATTCCGCGCCTCGATCGCCAGAACGCGCCCGTCGTGGAACCCGGGATCGGGACCGTGCACTTCGGTGACAGCAAGCTGATAACATCGCTCCGCGTGATCCCGGTGATTCTGGCATCGCTGCTGGTGATGATCTTCAGCGCGGGGCTCTACATACTTCGCGAGCGTGTGCGCACCGACCGCGAACGCGTGTGGGCGGGGATGGCGCGCGAGTCGGCACACCAGCTGGCGACGCCGCTCTCCAGTCTGAGCGGCTGGATCGAGCTCCTCGGCGAGCGCACCGGCGACGAGGTCGCATCATCGGCCATCAATCACATGGGCGCGGACCTCGAGCGGCTGGAACGGGTGTCACATCGCTTCGAGCGGATCGGTCGTCCGCCGCGGCGCGACCGGCTCGACCTGGGCGACCTCGTGGTGCGCGTGGGCGAGTACTTCCAGGCGCGCGTGCCGACGCTCGCGCATCAGGTGAGCATCATGGCCTCGCGCGGCAACGAGCCGGTCATCGTGGAGGGAGACGAGGTACTCCTCGAGTGGGCGCTCGAGGTGCTCGTGAAGAATGCGCTCGATGCGCTCGCGGGCCGCGGCGGGAAGATGCACATCACCACCCGCCGTCTCGATCCCGACCGCGTGCGCATTCGTGTCGCCGATGATGGGCCCGGCATCCCGCGCGAGCTGCGCAACAGGATTTTCGAGCCCGGCTTCACCACGAAGCAGGCGGGGTGGGGAATAGGGCTCTCGCTGGCCAAGCGTATCGTGGAGGAAAATCACGGCGGCCGGCTCATTCTGGCGCACTCCGAGAAGGGCGCCACGTTCGACATTATACTTCAGGGATGAATCCGACAGCTGCATCCGGCAGGACATCCACCGATTCGCTCGCGCGCCTCAATCCCGCCCAGCGCGAAGCCGCCACACACTTCGAGGGCCCGATCCTCGTGCTCGCCGGCGCGGGCTCCGGGAAGACCCGCGTTCTCACCACCCGCATAGCGCGTCTCATAGAGGAGCACGGCGTAGACCCCGCCCACATCCTCGCCGTGACCTTCACCAACAAGGCCGCCGGTGAGATGCGCGAACGCGTCGCGCGCCTCCTCGGCGACGAGCCGGCGGGGATGTGGGCGGGCACCTTCCACGCGATAGGTGCGCGCATTCTTCGCCACGAAGCTCGCTACGCGGGGCGCAGCGCGTCGTTCACGATCTACGACGAGGAAGACTCCATGGCGGCGATCAAGCGCGCGATGGAGCGTCTGAAGATCTCCACCAAGCAGTACTCGCCGAAGGCGATCCGCGCGGCGATATCCGATGCGAAGAACGCGCTCGTCGCGGTGAAGGAGTACACCTCGCTCGCGATGGATCCGCTGAGCCGCGCGGCGGCGCAGGTCTACGCGGAGCTCGAGCGCGTGCTGCGCGAAGGGAATGCGGCGGACTTCGACGATCTGCTCGTCCTCCCAGTACGCATCTTCCAACAGAACCCCGACCGTCTCGCCGCCTACCGCGAGCGCTTCAAGTTCATCCTGGTCGACGAGTACCAGGACACC
The DNA here is from genome assembly GCA_035700125.1 of Gemmatimonadaceae bacterium. GTDB lineage: Bacteria > Gemmatimonadota > Gemmatimonadetes > Gemmatimonadales > Gemmatimonadaceae > JADGGM01. The sequence goes on along the minus strand of DASSOX010000316.1, from coordinate 27,001 downwards.
AACCGCGCGCAGTACCAGCTCATCAAGCTCCTCGGCGGTGAACATGGGAATGTGCTGGTGGTGGGAGACGACGACCAGAGCATTTACGGATGGAGAGGAGCCGACATCCGCAACATTCTCGACTTCGAGAAGGATTTCCCCGAGGCGAAGGTGGTGCGGCTAGAGGAGAACTACCGCTCCACTCCGCAGGTACTCGATCTCGCGAACGTGGTGATCAGCGCGAACAAGTCGCGTCGCGGGAAGACCCTGCGTGCGACGCGCGAAGGTGGAGAGAAGGTCGTCGTCGTTGCCTGTGCGGACGAGCGTGACGAGGGAGATTTCGTTGCGGAGGAGGTGCTCGAGCGCCGCCGTCTCCCGGGCGGCGCAGCGCTGCGCGATTTCGCGATTCTCTACCGCACCAATTCGCAGAGCCGCGCCATGGAAGAGGCGCTGCGCAAGCGCGGGATCCCGTACCGCATCGTGGGAGCGGTCCGCTTCTACGATCGGCGCGAGATCCGCGACCTGATGGCCTACCTCAAGCTCATCGCCAATCCCGCGGATGACGAGGCATTCCGTCGTGCGGTCGCAGTTCCGCGGCGCGGCCTCGGCGACACCACCATCGACCGGCTCGCCGAGCAGGCGCGCGAAGCGGGTGTTCCGTTGCTCGCTGCGGCCACGCGTGCAGACCTCCTGGAGGAAGTTCGCCCGGCAGCGCGGAACGCGCTGGTCGGCTTCGCCACGCTCATCCGTCGTTATCGCGAACGCGCCGCCAACTCGTCCGTGGACGAGCTGCTGCGCGACCTCGTCGAGGAGATCCACTTCGCCGAGTACCTCAAGCGCGACGGGCCGGACGGCGCCGATCGCCTCGAGAATGTGCGCGAGCTGATCGCGAGCGCGGCGGAAACGGTGCTGGACGAGGGTGGAGAGCTGGGGCTCACCCCTCTCGACAGCTTCCTCCAGCGCACCTCGCTCGTCACGGGACTCGACAAGCTCGATCCCGACGCCGATGCGGTCACGATGATGACGCTGCACAACGCCAAGGGGCTCGAGTTCCCGGTGGTGTTCATCAGCGGCCTGGAGGAGGGACTCTTCCCGCTCAGCCGCTCGCACGACGACCCCGAGATGCTGGAGGAGGAGCGGCGGCTCTTCTACGTAGGGATCACGCGCGCGGAGCGGCGGCTCTACCTCTCGCACGCGCGCAGCCGGCGCCGCAATGGCGAGGAGATGCATTCCATGCCGTCCAGCTTCCTCCGGCCCATTCCCGAGGAGATGTTGGAGCAGCGCGCAACACCGCGCCTGCGCGGCTCCGCCTCGATGAGCTGGATGGGCGGATCGAGCATCTCGGCCCGCTCGAGCTCCTCCAGGCGCTCGGGCACGCCGGTGCGGCGCGAGCAGTCCTGGGACCCCGACGTGGACGCTTCGCAGGACGCACCCGCCTTCGTCGCGGGCGAGCGCGTCCGCCACGCGCGCTTCGGCGCGGGAACCATCATGGATGTCAGCGGGTCGGGGCGTGATGCCAAGGTGACTGTGGACTTCGACGACGAGACCGTTGGAGAGAAGCGGCTCGTGATAGCGTACGCGGGACTCGAACGGGGGTGGGAGTGAATGGCGGTCACGAGGGATGATGTAGCACACGTCGCGGAGCTCGCGCGAATCGCGCTCGACGGTGCTCGGGTCGAAGAGCTGGTGCGCGAGCTGAATGGGATCCTCTCGCACATGGATGTGCTACGAAAGGTGGACACCGAAGGCGTAGAGCCAACGGCCGGAGTCGGTGACGCGGGCGCCCCGCTGCGCCCCGACGAGGGGCCGCCCATCCCGCTCGATCGCTCGCTCGAGGACTTCGCGCCCGCGATGCGCGACTGTTTCTTCCTCGTACCGCGTCTCTCCACGCACGAGGACAACGTGGAGGATGTCGGATGAGTGCCGATTACCCGGCTCGCGAAGCGGTGAAGGCGGCCTTCGCGCGAATGGAGGAGGTAAGGGCCGGCCGCGATGGCCTCAACTGCGTGGTCTGGAGCGACCGCGACTGGTCGCTCGATTTGGCGAAGGAGGCGGACGAGCGCCGAGGTGGCGCACTCGCCGGCGTTCCCTTCGCCGTGAAGGACAACATTGCCACGCACCACCTGCCCACCACCTGCGCGTCGCGCATCCTCGAGGGGTACGTGAGTCCCTACGAGGCGACGGTGGTGAAGCGCCTTCGCGAGGCGGGCGCGGTACTCGTCGCCAAGACGAACTGTGACGAGTTCGCGATGGGCTCCTCCAACGAGAACAGCGTCTTCGGGCCGGCGCGCAACCCGGTTGACCCGAGCCGCGTCCCCGGCGGCTCTTCCGGCGGTAGTGCCGCAGCCGTGGCGGCCGGGATAGTTCCCATCGCGCTCGGCTCCGAGACCGGCGGCTCCGTACGCCAGCCCGCCGCCTTCTGCGGCGTAGTGGGCGTGAAGCCCACCTACGGACGGGTGAGCCGCTACGGCCTCGTGGCTTTCGCGTCTTCGCTCGACCAGGTGGGCGTGTTCGGCGCCACGGTGAACGATGCCGCGCTGGGTATGGAGGCGATCGCCGGTCGCGACGAGCGCGACTCCACCAGCGCCGACCGCCCCGTGCCGGGGCTCCGCTTCGATGGCTCGCAGCGGCTCGACGGCGTGGTTGTCGGCCGCCCGCGCGAGTACTTCCCCGAGTCGCTCGACCCGCGCATGCGCGAGCGGGTCGAGGCGGCGATCAACGTGCTTCGCGATCGCGGCGCCGTTGTGAAGGAGATCTCACTCGAGCATACCGATCTGGCGATCCCCGTCTACTACATCATCGCCACCGCCGAGGCCTCGTCCAATCTCGCGCGCTTCGATGGCGTGCGCTACGGCTTCCGCGACAATGGCAACGATGGACTGAAGGGGATGTACGAAGCCACGCGCTCGCGCGGCTTCGGCCCCGAGGTCATCCGCCGAATTCTCCTCGGTACTTACGTTCTCTCGGCGGGCTACTACGACGCGTACTACAGGAAGGCGCAGCAGGCGCGCACGCTCATCACTCGCGACTTCGGCGATGCCTTCGACAATGGCGTGGACGTGATCATTACACCCACCACACCCACGCCAGCCTTCGAGATCGGTGGAGGAGCGGAGCCGTACGAGATGTACCTGAACGACATCTTCACCGCCACGGCGAACCTGGCCGGCGTACCTGCCATGTCGGTGCCGGTCGGCGCCATGGATGGACTTCCAGTGGGAGCACAGATCATCGCGCGGCACTTCGAGGAAGCGAAGATGTTCCGCGTCGCGTCGGTGCTCGAGAACGCACTCGGAGTGCGGGGAGGTGTGAAGTGAGTACGCGACTGGAGGCCGCCGATCCGATTACCGAGCGGTACGAGATGGTGGTTGGTCTCGAGGTGCACGTGCAGCTCCGTACGAAAACGAAGGCGTTCTGCAAGTGCTCCACGGTCTTCGGCGCCGCGCCGAACTCGAACACCTGCCCCGTGTGCCTCGCGCTCCCGGGAAGTCTCCCGGTGCTGAACGAGGAGGCCGTGCTCCTCGCCGTTCGTGCCGCGTGCGCACTGCAGTGCGAGATCCACCCGATCTCGATCTTCGCGCGCAAGAATTACTTCTATCCCGACCTCCCCAAGGGCTACCAGATCTCGCAGTACGACAAGCCGCTCGCTACCAACGGGCGAATGGTCATCGGCAAGAACGCGGACGGCACGCCTATCACCATAGGCATCACCCGTCTGCACATGGAGGAGGACGCCGGGAAGTCCATCCACGATCGCTTCCCGGGAGAGAGCGCAATCGACCTGAACCGCGCGGGTGTCCCGCTCATCGAGATCGTGAGCGAGCCGGACATGCGCTCCTCGATCGAGGCGGGGGCTTACCTTCGCGTGCTCAAGCAGCTCCTCGAGTACATCGACGTGAGCGATGTGAACATGGAGGAGGGAAGTCTCCGCGTCGATGCCAACGTCAGCGCCCGCGAGCGCGGCGAGACGAAGCTGGGCACCAAGACCGAAGTGAAGAACATGAACTCCTTCTCCGGCGTGGAGCGTGCGCTCGAGGCGGAGTTCGCGCGGCAGTGCGGCATCCTCGAGCGCGGCGGGAAGGTGCAGCAGCAGACCATGCTCTGGGACGGCGCGCGCGGCGAGGTGCGGCCGGCGCGCTCGAAGGAGGAGAGCCACGACTACCGCTACTTCCCGGAGCCCGATCTCCCGCCGCTACGGTTGGACCGCGACTGGATGGCGGAGGTGAAGAACTGTCTCCCCGAGCTGCCGCAGGCGCGTCAGAAGCGCTTCGCCGACCAGTACTCGCTCCCCGCGGGCGATATAGACGTCCTCACCTCGAGCCCCGCGCTGGCCGACTACTTCGAAGGTGTCGCGCGGCAGTCGGAGGACCCGAAGGGAGCGGCGAACTGGGTGATGGGCGAGGTCCTGGCCGCGCTCAAGGCTACCGGACAGAAGATCGCGCATTTCAGCGTGCGTCCAGCCGACCTCGCGCGACTCATCGAGCTGGTGCGCGATGGCTTCGTGAGCAACACCGCGGCCAAGAAGATCTTCGCGCTCATGGTGGAGACGGGCGACCCGCCGGCGAAGATCGCCGAGCGCGAAGGGCTCGTTCAGGTGCGCGACGCGAGCGAGCTGGAGAAGTGGGTCGATGAAGTCATCACCGAGAATCCCGAGGAGGCCGAGCGCTTCCGTAAGGGCGAGAAGAAACTCCTTGGCGTTCTCGTAGGGAAGGTGATGAAGAAGTCGAAGGGGCGCGCCGACCCACGGCGCGTCAATCAGCTGTTGTCGGAGCGCGCCGGCTCGTAGAGCGGCGCGCCGAGACGCGCGGCGAAGTCGAGCTTCGATGTGGGCATGCTGAAGTGCTTGATCGCCTCACCCGAGAGCCGCGACGAGACGCGGCTCAGCCGCGCCGCGCGCCGCACGTCCTTCGCCAGCCGCAACGCTTCCTCGCCCGAGGGATCCAGCGAGTGCGGTTCCGAGTGGTCGACGCGGCTGAGGAAGTCCATGATGAAGTCGTAGCTACGCTCCATGTAGCGCCCCACCTCGTTGGCGTGCAGATCCCACCTGCTGTTCATGGCAGCGATCTGGAAGATCCGTTGCCACGAGTCGGTATCGGTCACGTAGACCATTCCGCGGAAGATCCGTCGATTGGTCTGCGTGCTGAAGATCGTGGGGCTCAGGATGCGATCGAGATGCTCGTCCTCGGAGGCGTGGTCGCGCACGAGAACGTCGCGCGCGCGGTGGCTGAAGGTGGGACCGAGATGCGTCTCGAAGCGACTCTCCCAGTAGCTGTGCCCGAGTCCCGATGTTCGCGAGGCGATGATCAGGTAGCGAGGCACGAAGTAGTTGTGCGCGACCGCGTCCGCAGCGAGATGCGCCAGGTAGCCTAGCGCGAAACTGCGGATCCTCTCGTCGTTCGCCTTATCGAGGATCTCGAAGCCAACCGTCCACGAGTGGCAGTGGCGGCCTACCGGCGCGTACTTCTTCGCTATGCTGGTGTCTGCCGCGATCGAGCCGTAAAGGAACTCCACCGGGAAGGCACGCAGGAGGTCGGCTATCCCGGCGGGGAGCGTGGCGAGCGAGCGGAGCACCGCCTCGCCGAGGAATATATGCGTCCCCGGTGTCCAGGCGAACGCCGAAGCGGGGATGATACAGACGAGCAGGACTGCCCCGGCGAGCATCAGGAGCGCGCGATGCTCCCCGAGGGCGCTCGCACGTGCCACGAGCGCCCTCGCTAACCGGGCAACGCTTTTCACCACCACCGGCGACATCGTCTAATTCTGCGTCCTCAGACGCCGAGCCGCTTGCGCTGCCGGCGGACTGTCTTGCGAAGATCCTTGAGCTCGCGGGCAACCGCGTCGTCTATCGTGGAGCGAGCGGACTCCAGATACTCGCCGATCGACTCTCCGATGTCCTCGAAGGGGATGTTGTTCATGAGCTCAGCTCCGCGGCGGCGAACCTTCCTCGCTCCCTTCGCGCCGTAGCGGCCTGCCTTCGCCGCGCCGCGCCCAGCTGCACGCGATGCCAGGTAGGCAGGGCTGCGTCCCTCGGGGCCGCGCCGAACGAGCATGGTGATCCCGGCGCCAACCGCTGCGCCCAGCGCCATCGCTATGAGGAGATCGTACTCCTCACGCGCGCGTGTGTCTCTACCGCGGCGGGCGGCGCCTGATCCGCGGCCTCTGCGCGGAGGCGTCGCCTCCGTCTCCTCCATCCCTCGCCCACTCGTAGCCATCGTCAGTCTCCTCCGCTTCTTCGAGTGTATCGTCGACTTCGTCGTCTATCTCGTCCGAGTCCAGTATCGTGCCACTCGCCACGAGATCGTCGGGTTCATCGATGAAGTCGTCCGGCTCGTCTTCGAGGTCGTCCAGCTCGTCGAGAAGGTCGAGCGCATCGTCGCGCAGGCTATAGGCGCCAACCCGGAACCCGCGGAGCATCGACGTGCCGGAAACGAGCGTCTGCTCCACTTCGTCCTGAAAGATCCGCAGCAGCGCCGCCAGCTCCTTCGCCCGCCGCTCGGTGGCGTCCAGCGCCACGTTGAGCCGTTCGTTGGCTCGCGTGAGCGTGTCGCTGACTTTGCCCACGTCGCCTCGTACTACCGTGGAAATGTAGTCCGCGTTGCTGGCGATGTTGCCGGCATGGCCGATCACGGGATCCAGCTTCCCCGAAACCCGGTCCACCATCGCCTCGATCTTCACGGCCGCCCTGCGCAGCTCGAGAACAGTCACGATGAGAACCGCGAGCAGCGCTATCAGCACCAGTCCGATCACGGCGATCGCGATCACGGCGATGGTCTCGAGCGAACCACCGCCCGCCGTCGCCTGGCGCGCCGCGTCGGCGCCCGAAGCTGCCTGCAGCAGCAACGCACCCACCGAGCCCATGACTTGCATCTAGCGCGTACGCGGGAGCAAGGTTGATACCATCCTCATCACTCGTCCAGTTCCGGGGCCAGTCCAACCACGCGCGAAAGCGGGACCGAGAACACGATCCCGGCGCCGGGCGACTCGAGGTTGCCGCACACTTCGTGGATCAGCGCGATGGCCGGTTCCACCTTGTCATCCTGCACCACGCTGAGCACCGTCTGGTTGCTCGGGCGCGAGCGCGCGGTGAGCGAGCGGAGCCCGGCGAAGATCGGCACGTCCTGACTGAGCACGTGGCCCATCCCCTCGCTATTCACGATCGTCGCCCCGGTGATCCCCAACTCGACGAATCCGGCGAGGATGTCGTCCACCTGTTCGACGTGGTTTATGATGGCGACGAGTAGTTGCATGAGATCTCGGGGTTGAGCGCGGTAGCGTACCCGGGGCGCGGTCGAGTGTCAAGCGACACGCGTCACGGAATCGCTTGACATTCGGTCGGAATGCGGACCATCCTTCGCCCTCTCCCCGACCATCCAGCACGGTAACACCTTCTTCTTACAACTCGACTTCGAAACATGGCCCCACTGCAGTTCATCGTGGAAGGCTCGCGCCCGCTCTCCGGTTCCATCCGTCCTTCCGGCAACAAGAACGCGGCGCTCCCGATAGTGGCTGCCGCGCTGCTCACCGAGCAGCCGGTGACGCTCGAGAACGTCCCGCGAATCCGCGACGTCGAAACTCTCGTCGAGCTGGTGAGAACTCTGGGAGTCGAGATCGGTTGGACTGCCCGCAACACTCTCGCCATCCATGCGCGAGAGATCGGTGAGACCACGCTGGATCCCGAGCTCTGTTCGCGCATCCGTGCCTCCATACTCCTCGCGGCTCCGCTCCTTGCCCGTCGCGGTGAAGTGACGCTCCCGCCGCCGGGCGGCGACGTCATCGGACGCCGCCGCGTGGACACGCACTTCCTCGCCCTCGAGCAGCTCGGCGCCACGTCGAGCCTGGACTCGGGTTTTCACCTCCGTGCCGCGAAGCTTCGTGGCGCCGACGTCTTTCTCGATGAGCCGAGCGTCACCGCCACGGAGAATGCGCTGATGGCGGCGGCCGCTGCCGAGGGCACTACAGTCCTGCGCAACGCCGCCAGCGAGCCGCACGTGCAGGATCTCGCGCACTTCCTCGTCGCGATGGGGGCGCGGATAGGCGGCATCGGTACCAACTGCATGACCATCGAGGGCGCGCGCACGCTCGGCGGAGCCACTCACACCATCGGTCCCGACCACATCGAAGTCGGCTCCTTCATAGGGCTCGCCGCCGTCACCAACGCCGCACTTCGCATCAAGGACGCAGGTGTCGAGCATCTCCGCTCGGTGCTCATGGGCTTCGAGCGGCTGGGCGTGACCTGCCGCATCGAAGGCGACGACGTGATCGTGGATGCCAATCAGCCGCGCGAGATCCGCAGCGACATGGGCGGCCACGTGCCGAAGCTGGAGGACCAGCCATGGCCCGCCTTCCCGGCGGACCTCATGTCCATCGCGATCGTGACCGCCACGCAGTGCACCGGGATGATCCTGATGCACGAGAAGATGTTCGAATCGCGAATGTTCTTCGTGGACAAGCTCATCGCCATGGGCGCGCGGATCGTACTCTGCGACCCGCACCGCGCCATCGTCGCCGGCCCATCGCGACTCCACGGTGCGACGGTAGAATCACCCGACATCCGCGCGGGGATGGCGATCCTCCTGGCCGCACTCTGCGCCGAGGGGACGAGCACGATCAACAACGTCGGCCAGATCGAGCGCGGCTACGAGCGGATAGACGAACGCCTCCGCGCGCTCGGAGCGAAAATCACCCGCGTCTCCAACGGCCGATCGTGAGCCGCGCAACGACGAACGACGCGTGAGCGCCGCGCAGGAGCGGGAGAGAAGGGACGCGGCACCTGCGCTGTCCACTCCCCGCGAAACCATCCCCGAGTTCGAGGCGCTCGGCGTCAAGGCATTCACGACCACGCGCGACGCTGGCACCTTCGGCACCGGCGGGAACGAGCCGGTATCCGAAGTGATGGCGCGCTGGAACACGCTCATCGCCGAGCTCCGCCCCGCCGCGCCTCGCTTCGCCACCGCCGCCCAGGTCCATGGCGACCGCGTGGTCTCCCACGGCGGCGGCTGGGAAGGATGGCTCCGAGTCGGCGCCGCCGACGGCCACCTCACCTCCGTTCCCGGCACCGCCTTCGCCGTCACGGTGGCCGACTGCGTCCCGGTTTTCGTCTCGCACCCCTCGGGCGCGATAGCCCTCCTTCATTCCGGCTGGCGCGGCACCGCCGCCGGCATCACCCAGCGCGCCATCGCCGCCTTCCGATCCCTCGGTCTCGCCCCCTCCGACCTCCACCTCCACCTCGGCCCGTCGATCTGCGGCGCCTGCTACGAAGTGAGCCCCGACGTCTACGCCACGCTCACCTCTCGCCCCGTTTTCGCCCCAACTCCCGTAGACCTCCGCGCCATAATCGCTTCCCACGCCCGCGCCGCCGGCGTCCGCCACATATCGACTTCCCCATTCTGCACCCGCCACCATAACGAGCGCTTCTTCTCGCACCGCGCCGGAGACGCCGGGAGGCAGATCGCGGTCATCGCGAACGGATAGGGAGCGGAAAGCAAACGGCGGAAAGGAGACCGGAAAAGGGAAAGGTGAACAGGTAACTGCCCCGCTGGTGAAGGCCTCACTCTGCGGGAGTGGGTACCTGTTTCACGTTCCCCTTCCCCCGTTTCCATCTTCATCTCTGTTCGCCTTGACTCGGTCTAACTGCAAGTCTAGATTAACCATCGGTTGCCCCGGGCAGCATCGTTGGGGCGGAAATGTGGGGATGATGCCCCACATTTTTTGTTATTGTGGCCTGTGATTCAACGTGAAAGAAGCGCTGGAAAAGGTTGTAGCGACGGAAGTTGAGAAGTTGGGGTACGATCTCGTGGAGCTCCGCATCGGCGGCTCGCGATCGCGCCCCACGCTCGACGTTCGCATCGACCGGCGCGACGGCGAAGCGGTGACGGTGGACGATTGCGCCAACGTCTCGCGCGGCATCGAGGCACGGCTGGATGCGGGCCAAGAAGCTGGCGAACGCTACAGACTGGAGGTTTCCTCTCCGGGGGTGGAGCGGCTGCTCCGCACTCCGGCCGACTGGCGTCGTTTCGCGGGGAGTCGGGCGAACGTGCTGAGCCCGGCACTTCACGGGCGCGAGGAGGTCGAGATCTTGGGCGTTGACGAAACCGATGGCGGCGCTGTCGCCCTGGTTCGCGACGCCCGTGGCGACGAGCAGCGAATCGCGCTGGCCGACGTGAAGGAAGCTCGGCTTGCGTTTCACTGGTAAATCGAAGAGGGACTCGAGATGGTCAGCTCCACTGACATGCTGAGTGCGATCCGCGAGATGACGAACACCAAGCAGCTCGATCGCGCGGAACTGCACGGGCTGTTGCAGGACGGCATCTTCGCCGCCCTGGCCAAAAAGTACGGCCCCACGGTCCAGGCCGAGGTCGAAATCGATGAGGAGCGCGGTGCCATCAGGATCGTCCGCCTGCGGACGGTCGTCGCCGAGGTCACCGATCCCAGTCGCGAGATCTCTCTCGAGGAGGCGCGCTTTTACGACGAGGGCTTCGAGGTCGGCGACCAGATGGAAGAGCCGATCGATTTCGCCGACTTCGGCCGCACCGCCGCGCAGGCCGCGAAGCAGCGCATCATCCAGCGTGTACGTGAGCGCGAGCGTACGCGTATCCGCGACGAGTTTGCGGGACGCGTCGGCGACCTGCTCTCGGGCGAAGTGCAGCAGATCGAGCGCGGAAAGCTCGTGGTCATGCTCAATCGCTTCCGCGAGGCGGAGGCGATCATGCCGTACCGCGAGCAGAACCACCGCGAGCACTTCCACCAGGGCGAGCCGATGCGCGCGGTGCTCAAGCGCATCGAGGAGACTCCCAAGGGCCCGAGGCTCATCCTCAGCCGCGCCGACGGGATGTTCGTCCAGGCGCTCTTCAAGCTCGAGGTGCCGGAGATCCAGCAGGGGATCGTCGAGATCCGAGCGGTAGCACGCGAGGTCGGAAGCCGCACCAAGATCGCCGTGTTCTCGCGTGACGACTCCATAGACCCAGTAGGTGCCTGCGTGGGCCTCAAGGGCTCGCGCGTGCAGGCGGTGGTGAACGAGTTGGGTGGCGAGCGGATAGACATCGTCCCCTGGTCGTCCGATCCGGAGCGCTTCGCCAAGATGGCGCTCGCGCCGGCGCGCGTGGCGCGCGTGTTCAGCGATCCGACCGCGCACACGATCCAGGCGGTGGTGGACGAAGACCAGCTCTCGCTGGCGATCGGCCGCAACGGGCAGAACGTGCGGCTCGCCTCGGAGCTCACGGAGTGGAAGATCGATCTCTACTCCAGCCGCGAGTGGCTCGAGCGTGGCGGCGAGACGCCGCTGTTCGCGCCGCTCCCCGAGGAGGATGCCGAGGCAGCGGATGTTCGGCTCGCGGAGATCGGTGGGCTCGGCCCCGCGACGGTTGCGGTGCTGGAGGAAGCGGGCTATCGCACCTTCAACGACATCATAGACCTCGAGCGCGAGGATCTCGTTCGGCTCCCGGGGATCGCCTCCGAAGAAGCAGACCGGATCATGGCGCTCCTCGATGAGCTGACCACCGACGACGAATCGGGGGCCGAGTCCGCAGCCGGCACGAGTGCGGTCGGCGGCGGCTCGGAAGCCGATGCGGGCGATGATCTGGCCGCGTCGGCCGGTGAGGAAGGCGACGAAAGTGGTGAAGTGGGCGGCGCGGACGATGCCCGGGAGATGCCGGCCTAAGTGGACGCGACGTCCGAGCGGAAGCTCCTCGGCCTGCTGGGACTCGGCGTGAGAGCGAGAACCGCGCTGGTGGGAGTGGAGCAGGTTCGCCACGCGGCGAGGAGGGGAAAGCTCGTCCTCGCCGTGGTGGCGCCGGACGCATCGCAGAACAGTCGGGACAAGGTAATGCCGCTGCTCCGGGCGAAGCGCGTTGGGGTGATAGAAGGCCCCTCCGCGGAGATGCTCGGTGCGGCGGTCGGACGGAAGGCAACGGCGGCGATCGGGATCGTCGACCGCGATCTGGCGAGGGGAATCCGGGAGATCGCGGATCAGGGCCCTCGAGCGGCCCAACAGGAGGGTAGGTTTTGATCAAGCTTCGTGTGCACGACCTTGCTGGAGAGTTCGGCGTTTCTAACGATGAACTGATCGGCATGCTGCGCTCCATGGACGTACCGGTGCGCAGTCATCTCAGCACGCTCACCGACGATCAGGTTGCGCGGCTACGCGCGCGCTGGGAGCGCGAGAAGCGCGCTCGCCAGGAAAAGCCGACTGCGACGACAACGCGCAGACGGCGTGGTACGGCTACCACCAAGGCCGCCGCCCCCGCCGCTCCGGAACCTGAGCCGCAGCCGGAGCCGGTCCGTCGCCGTCGCCGTCGCGCGGCCGACATCGCGGCAGCGGAAGCATCGGCTGCCGACTCCGCGGAGAGCGAGGCTCCTGAGGAAGTGACCGCTCCCGCTGCCCCGGCCACGCCAGCGTCCGCGCAGCCGACCGAAGTCTCGCGCGAGATCGAGCGCTCGGTGGAAGCGCCCCCGAGGCTCGAGGTGCAGAGCCAGCCCGCTGCCGCCGCCCCGCCGGCTCCAGCGCCGGAAGCTCCACCCGCGCGCCCGGTCCGGAAGCCCGAGCCGCGCCCCGAGCCCAAGGCCGAGCCCAAGGCCGAGCCCCGGCCCGAGGCCAGGCCGGAACCGCGTGCCGAGCCGGCCGTCGAGCCGCGTCCGTCCGCACCGCAGCAACAGCCGAGACCGAGCGCCCCTCAGCGCCCCTCGGCGCCCGATTGGCAGCGCCCGCGTCCCGTGGTACCCGGTGCGCCGCGTCCCAAGCCCGTGTCCGCCGGTGGTCCGCTGCCGCCGCGCCCCGTGGCCTCCGCCGCGCCCGGCGCGGCTACGTCGGTCCCCGGACGCCGTGACGAGAAGCGCGGTGGCAAGCGAAAGAAGGGGAAGCGCGGAACCGTGGACCGTGAGGCGGTGACCGCCAACATCTCGCGCACGATGACCGCGATGCGCGGTGCGCCGTCGCGTCGCGGCCCGCGTCGCTCCGACGAGCCAACGTACCGCGAGGAGATGGAGGCGCAGCGCGCGGCCGAGGCCGAGCGCGAGAAGACCACCGTACACGTCAACGAGTTCATCACCGTGAGCGAGCTGGCGCAGATCCTCAAGATCCCGCCCACGCAGATCGTCGCCTTCGCCTTCAAGAACCTTGGCCTCATGGTGACGATCAACCAGCGACTCGACTTCGACCAGATCGAGCTGATCGCCGGTGAGTTCGGCTTCCAGGCTGTGCGCGAGGCGGAGTACGCCGCTACGCCGGCAGAGGTAGAGGAAGATCGTCCGGAGGATCTCGTCGCGCGGCCGCCGGTAGTCACCATCATGGGTCACGTAGACCACGGTAAGACCTCGCTCCTCGATTACATCCGGAACGAGACCGTGGTGGCCGGCGAGTCGGGCGGGATCACGCAGCACATCGGCGCGTACCACGTGACGCTCCCCGATGAGCGCGAGATCACGTTCCTCGATACGCCGGGCCACGAGGCGTTCACCGCCATGCGCGCCCGCGGTGCGCAGGCCACCGACATCGTCGTGCTGGTCGTTGCGGCCGACGACCAGGTCATGCCGCAGACCGTGGAGGCGATCTCCCACGCGAAGAACGCGGGCGTGCCGATAGTCGTCGCCATCAACAAGATCGATCTTCCCTCCGCCGACGTGCAGAAGGTGAAGCAGGATCTCCTGCAGCACGACGTGGTGCTCGAGGAGTTCGGAGGCAACACGCTCGCCACGCCGATTTCCGCCAAGAAGGGGACGAACGTCTCCGACCTGCTCGACCAGATCCTGCTGCAGGCCGAGATTCTCGACTTGAAGGCCAATCCGGATCGCGCCGGTGTGGGCACGGTCGTGGAAGCACAGCTCGATCCGGGGAAGGGTCCGGTGGCCACGGTGCTGATGCAGAACGGCACGCTACGGGTAGGTGATGACTTCATCTGCGGCATGTACTCCGGCCGCGTGCGCGCGATGCTCGACGAGCGCGGCAAGACGGTGGAGGAGGCCGGCCCCGCGATTCCGGTGCAGGTTCTCGGCATCGAGGGTGTGCCGATGGCCGGCGATCAGTTCCTCGTGGTGGCCGAGGCGACCGAGGCGCGCGATATCGCGCAGCGGCGCCAGCGGCTCGACCGCGAAGCACGGAGCCGCCGTACTTCGCGCGCCACCGTTTCGCTGGAGGACTTCATGTCCCAGGCGGCGGCCGGCGAAGTCCGCACGCTGCAGTTGCTGATCAAGGCCGACCAGGGCGGCCCCGCGGAGGCGCTGGCCGATGCGCTCGGCCAGCTCTCGAACGCCGAGGTGAAGGTGGACGTCGTACACCGCGGCGTCGGCGCCATCACGGAGAGCGACATTCTCCTGGCTCGGGCGTCGGGTGCGATCATCATCGGCTTCCACGTTCGTCCCGACAATAACGCGCGTACCGCGGCGGAGCGAGAGGGCGTGGACATCCGGCTCTACCGCGTCATTTACGAGGCGGTGGACGACGTGCGTGCTGCACTCGAGGGAATGCTCCGCCCGGAGGAGCGCGAGGTCACGCTCGGCGAGGCCGAGGTGCGCGAGCTCTTCCGCGTCCCGCGTGTCGGCGTAGTCGCCGGTTGCATCGTTCGCAGCGGCGTGATCAATCGTCAGGGTCAGGTCCGCGTCGTCCGTGATGGCGTGGAGATCTACCAGGGCACCATCGGTTCGCTCCGCCGCTTCAAGGACGACGTCCGCGAGGTCCGCGAGGGCTTCGAATGCGGCATCGGAATCGAGAACTTCAACGACCTCAAGGTCGGCGACCTGATCGAGTGCTACCGGACGGAAGAGGTAGCGCGGACGCTTTAACCACAGCGTTCAGGAGGCAGGGCTAAGGGTTGAGGTGCCAGCCGATAAGACCGCCGTCCCCGCGCAAGCGAGGATCCGTGATCGGCCGGCCAAGCTGGATTCCCGCGCAAGCGGGAAAGACGGCTGCGTAGGTGGCATCTGAACCCTGAACCCCGTCTCCTGATCGCTGACAGCGGGTTCCGTTTTATCATGGGTACTACAAATCGCCGCGCCGTGCGAGTCGCGGAGGCGGTGCGTGAAGAGGTGGCGAGCTTCCTCACCGAGGGAGCCAAGGACCCGCGCATCGTCGGCTTCGTGACCGTGACTGGCGTGGACGTGACCAACGATCTGCGGCACGCGCGCGTGTTCGTGAGCATCATGGGCTCCGATGAGGAGAGGCAGACTACCCTCGAGGGGCTCGAGAGTCTCGCGCCGCACCTGCGTTCACGAGTGGCGCGAGCCGTAAGGCTGCGCATCGCGCCCGAGATCGAATTCCGGCTGGATCGTACAGTGGAGCGCGCCGCGCGCATCGAGACTCTCCTCTCCGATCTGCGCCGTGAAGAGGAGGGGAAGGAGGCGCCGACCGATGAGGAAGTCACCGATTGACGGGCTCCTCCTGGTGGACAAGCCGTCTGGCCCTACCTCGCATGACGTGGTCTCCATAGTGCGCCGCGCGCTCGGCATCAAGCGAGTGGGACACGCCGGGACGCTCGACCCCTTCGCGACCGGACTCCTCGTCGTTCTCATTGGCCGCGCGACCCGCCTTCTCCCGTACCTGGACGCTGAACCCAAGGAGTACGAGGCCACGGTGCGCTTCGGCGTAGCCACCGATACCGACGACGCGACCGGAAACGTGACCAGCGAGACCGCGCTTCCCTCGCGTCCGGCTGTGGAGCGGGCGATGGCGGAGCTCACTGGCGACATTCTTCAGCAGCCGCCGGCATTCTCCGCCAAGCAGGTGGGTGGGCGAAGGTCGTACGCCGCCGCTCGTCGCGGCGAGCTGCTGGAGCTGGCGCCGGTTAATGTGCGCGTCCACTCCTGGAGCGTGCGCGCTTGGCGCGACGACGAAATTGACGTGGTAGTGGTGTGCAGCGGCGGTACCTACGTCCGTGCTCTCGGTCGCGATCTCGGAAGGACGAGCGGAAGCTCGGCGCATCTCTCGGCGCTTCGCCGCACGCGCAGCGGGCCCTTCACTGTCGCCAGGGCCATCACCCTCGACGACATCGCGAGCGGAGCGGCCAACGTGCTTCCGCCGATCGAAGCCGTGCGTTCCATGCCGGTGGAGCGGCTGGGCGAGGATGCGCTGGCGCGCGTAGTCAACGGTCGCGCGGTGGATGCCACGGTCGCCGGCCAGCGCGCCGCGCTGGTGGACGCCGCCGGCGAGCTGGTGGCCGTGGCCGCTCGTGGGGATATCGCTGGTGGCGGCGCAGTGTGGCAGCCGCGCCTGGTGCTGCGTGATGCCGTCTAGAGACTCCGGCGTTTCCGATTCCGGGCTTCCGCCTGGCTCGCCAGGAACCGTGGTGACCGTCGGCACCTTCGATGGCGTTCACCTCGGCCACCGTGATGTGCTGGAGCGCATCACCGCGCGTGCCGAGGAACTGGAGCTCAGGAGCGTGCTGGTCACCTTCGATCCGCACCCGCTCCGAGTCATCAACCCGGAGGCCGCGCCGCCGCTCCTCACCGTGGGCTCCGAGCGGCTCGAAGTCGTGGCCGAGAGCGGCGTGGACTTCATGGCCATCATGCCCTTCACGCCCACTCTGCAACGCTACAGCGCCGCGCAGTTCGTGGACGAGATTCTCATCCGGCGCTTCCACGTGCGGCACCTGGTGATCGGGCACGATCATGGCTTCGGCCGCGGGCGCGAGGGTGATGTGGAGGTCCTGCGTCGCCTGGGCGAGGAGCGCGGCTTCGAAGTCGAAGTAGTGGAGGCGGTGGCCGACGCCGATGGGCGCCCGATCTCGTCCACGCTCATTCGCCGCGCCGTGGCCGGGGGCGACCTGCGCCGCGCAGCGGAGGGGCTGGGGCGGCTGTACTCGGTGTCGGGTCACGTGATGGAAGGCGACCGGCGCGGGCGCGAGCTCGGCTTCCCAACGCTGAATGTGGAGCTCCCGCCGCCATCATCGCACAAGCTTCTCCCGCCGGAGGGAGTGTACGCCGTGCGCGTGCAGACTCCATCGGGCCCCTTCGGGGGTATGATGAACATGGGGCCGCGCCCGACCTTCGGCGACGCCGCGACCTCGCTCGAGGTGCACCTCTTCGACGCATCGCTCGATCTCTATGGAGCGTACGTGAAGGTGGAGTTCGTGTCCCGGCTGCGCGACACGCGCCCCTTCGCCAACGCCGAGGCGCTCGTCGCCCAGCTCGCGGCGGACGAAGAGAATGCGCGCACCGCGTTGACTCGATTGCACTAGTCCGGTAACGTTCAGTACTCCGCCATAACCTATCCCATTTTCTTCGCAGCATGTCCAATCTCAGGACCCGCATCCTCATCCTCGTGGCGCTGATCGCGGCTTCGATCTTCGCGCTCTGGCCGCGAACGACCACGATACGCGAGCGCAACAGCGCGGGCGTCTTTCACGACACGAGCTTCACGCGTGTCCCGCTCAAGCTCGGGCTCGACCTGAAGGGTGGGATGCACCTCGCGCTCGAGGTCGATGAGTCGAAGCAGCACGTGGCCAACAAGTCGGAGGCCATAGATCGCGCGCTGAAGGTGGTGCGCAACCGCATCGACGAGTTCGGCGTCGCTGAGCCGGTGGTCCAGAAGGTGGGGAGCGACCGGATCATCGTGGAGCTTCCCGGAGTCACCGATCCCGAGCGCGCCCGGTCGCTGGTGGAACGCTCCGCCTTCCTTCAGTTCCAGATCACCGACGAGACCCACGCGCTCGACAAGGTCATGCCCCGCATAGACCAGATCCTCAAGAGCTCGGGGCACACCGGCAGCGTTTCGCCAAAGGCCACGCCCGGCGCCGACACGGGGAACAAGAGCGCGATCACTTCGCTCTTCTCGGCCGCTGACAGCGGCGCGAAGAAGGACAGCAGCGCTGCCGACAGCGCCAAGGCGGACACGGGGCTCCTCGCCGCGGCGAGCGGCGGCCCGTTCAGCAGTCTCATACAGGCTGGCCAGATGCCGGGCGAGTACTTCGTGGCCGACGAGAACGTCCCCACGGTGACCCAGTATCTCGCGCTCCCCGCGGTGCAGGCGGCACTTCCGCCCGGCAAGACGATTCACTGGGGGCAGGCAGATGAGGAGGGCTCCGGCGTCACCCCACTCTACGTGGTGGACACCAAGCCGATCATCACGGGCGAATACCTCACCGACGCGAAGCCCGGCACCGATCCCATCGAGGGCAACATCGTTCAGTTCACGCTGAACACGGAAGGCGGCCGGCGCTTCCGGCAAGAGACGTCCAGGCACATCGGCGACTATATGGCGATCGTCCTCGATGATCGAGTGATGGGGCGTCCGCCGGTCATCCAGAGCGCCATCGGCACGCGCGGCCAGATCACGATGCGTGGCCAGCCGCTGCAGAAGACTCAGGACCTCGCGCTGGTGCTGCGCGCCGGCGCGCTCCCCGTCCCCCTCAAAGTCGTGGAGTCGCGGCAGATCGGCGCCAGCCTCGGTCAGGACTCGATTCGCGACGGTGTGAGGGCCGGTATTCTCGGCGTGGCGCTCGTGATCCTCATCATGGTGGGCTACTACCGATTCTCCGGCGTGCTGGCTGTGGTGGCGCTCTCACTCTACCTGCTCTTCACGCTCGCGGTTCTGGCCGGATTCAACGCTACGCTCACGCTTCCAGGGATAGCCGGGCTCGTGCTGTCAGTCGGTATGGCGGTGGATGCGAACGTTCTGATATTCGAGCGAATACGAGAGGAGTTGGTGCGCGGGAAAACCGTGCGAGCCTCGATAGACGAGGGATTCAAGCACGCGCTCCCCGCGATCATCGACTCCAACGTTTCCACGATTCTCACTGCTCTGGTGCTCTATCAGTTCGGCACCGGTCCCGTGAAGGGCTTCGCCGTAACACTGATCGCCGGTATCTGCGCATCGATGGTGAGCGCAATCTTCGTGGTTCGCATCTTCTACAACATGTGGCTGCAGAGATCGCACCGCCCACAGACGTTGAGCATCTAAATGTTCCGAATTCTACACGACACCCAGATCGACTTCATCCGGCTCTGGAAGATCACCACCGCGGTCACGGTGGCCTTCATCATCCCCGGATTGATCCTGCTCGCGTTCTCGGGCTATCGCTATAGCATCGAGTTCACTGGCGGTACGCTGATGCAGGTCTCGTTCAAGCAGCCTCCTGACGTCGCGAAGATCCGCTCCACGATCGAGCAGGCGGGCATCCCCAGCGCGGAGATCGCCCAGTTCGGCGGTCCAACCGAGTTCGTGATACGCGCGCAGAACCCCGAGACTGTCGCGGAGCAGACGCAGGGTTCGGAGGTGGTGAAGGAGGAGATCAGCAACGCACTCACCCAGGCCTTCGGTGCCGGCAGCTTCGAAGTGGTCAGCTCTGGTACGGTGAGCGCGAAGGTCGGTAGCGAGTTGCGCCAGAAAGCTGCACTCGCGGTGTTCATCTCGTTCTTCATCACTCTCGCCTATCTCGCCTATCGCTTCGAGTGGCGATTCGGGCTCGCGGCGGTGGTTGCCACCTCGCACGACATCCTCGCGACTCTCGTCTTCATTCGGTACCTCAATCTCGAGGTGTCGCTGATCGTGGTTGGCGGCGTGCTCACCATGATCGGTTACTCACTGAACGACACCATCATCATCTTCGACCGAGCTCGTGAGGACCTGCGGAAGAAGCGAAAGGAGTCGCTGAAGGATACGCTGAATCGAGCGGTAAACGAAACGCTCCCGCGTTCGGTCCTCACGCACACCACCACGGTCGTCACGCTGCTGGCGCTTGCCATTCTCGGTGGCCCGGTGATTCGACCGTTCTCGCTCGTCATGCTGTTCGGCGTGGCCACGGGTACCTTCAGCTCCATCTACGTGGCGCCGGTCATCCTGCTCTGGATCGAGCACAGGTGGCCGCGCAAGGCCGGTGAGCGCAGCGTTGCCGGCCATCGCCCCTCGGCGCGTGTCGCAGATGCGAGCGCTTCGTCGAAGAAGGAGCCGACGGTAGCCGCCACGCGGTGACGCAGCTACCGCGCTCGGCGAAGACGACAGGCCGCCAGCGGAGCGGGGCAGCCGGGTGAGTGGGTATATCGACAGCCATACTCACCTGGCGGATCCGGCCTTCGGTGCCGACCGCGAGGCAGTGATCGAGCGCGCGCGCTATGCCGGCGCGGAGGCGCTCGTGTGCATCGGAGAATCCATCGAAGCGGCGGAAAGGGCGCGCGGCATTGCCGCCGCCCTTCCTGCTTTCATCTACTGGACCGCGGGCGTCCATCCGCACGATGCCGCCGGCTTCGAGCCGTCGAGAGACGTCGCCGCGATAGCTGCGCGGCTCGAAGCCGGAGCGGTTGCCGTGGGCGAGTGCGGACTCGATTACCACTACGACAACTCGCCGCGCGACGCGCAGATCGCTGCCTTTCGCGCGCAGCTGGAGCTGGCAGCGGAGCGAGATGTGCCGGTGGTGGTCCACACCCGGGACGCCGAGGAAGACACGGCCGCGCTGATCAGCGAAGCCGCGCGCAACGGCGTGCGCGGAGTGCTGCACTGCTACACCGGGTCGCTGAAGCTGGCGAGCACCGCGCTCGACGCGGGGTGGTACATCTCGTTCAGCGGGATCATCACCTTCCGAAAGTGGACCGACGACGAGCTGCTCCGCCTCGTCAGCGATGATCGCCTCCTGGTGGAGTCGGATGCTCCGTACCTGGCACCCGTCCCCCATCGTGGGAAGCGCAACGAACCGGCCTTCGTTCCACGAACGATCGAACGCCTCGCGCTCGCGCGGGAGAGTTCGCCAGCTTCCATTGCCGCCATCACCGCCGCCAACGCGCGGGCGCTCTTTCGCCTTCCACCCGCTTCGAGCGCGTCGGACTCCGAGTCGCTATCCACCTAGCGACCGAGCATGCACGCCAGATACAATTGCCGCCAACCCATGCCATCTGCGAGGATCCGTTGACCAACGTTCCATCCGACATCGAGATCGCCCAAAGGGCGTGCATGCGACCGATCGCGGACGTCGCCGCGGAGCTCGGCCTCTCGCCAGACGAGATCGATCCCTACGGGAAGTACAAGGCGAAGATCGATCTGGATGTGGCCCAGAGGCCGCCGCGCGGACGCCTGGTGCTGGTGACCGGGATCAACCCAACCGCCGCAGGGGAGGGGAAGAGTACCACGCTCGTGGGAGTCACGCAGGCGCTGCAGCGGATGGGGAAGAGCGCCGTGATGTGTATGCGCGAGCCGAGTCTGGGCCCGGTATTCGGGATGAAGGGCGGCGCGGCCGGCGGGGGCTTCGCGCAGGTCGTCCCGATGGAGGACATCAATCTCCACTTCACCGGTGACTTCCATGCGATCGCGAGCGCGCACGCACTGCTCGCCGCGATGCTCGACAACCACCTCGCGCAGGGGAACGCGCTCGGCCTCGATGTGCGGCGTATCACCTGGCCGCGCGCGATCGACATGAATGACCGCGTGCTGCGCGATGTCGTGATTGGGCTGGGCGGCGTCGCGAACGGTATCCCCCGGCAGGACCGCTGGGTGATCGTCCCGGCGAGCGAGGTTATGGCGATCGTGGCGCTCGCCACCAGCAGGGAGGATCTGGAGGAGCGGCTCGGACGCATCATCGTGGGCTCCACGGCGGGTGCTCAGCGCGAGCCGGTGTATGCGCGCGATCTCAAGGCGCAGGGCGCGATGGCGCTTCTTCTGAAGGACGCGCTTCGTCCCAACCTCGTGCAGACGCTCGAGGGTGGACCGGCACTCCTGCACGCCGGCCCCTTCGGCAACATCGCCCATGGCTGCAACAGCGTCATGGCCACGAAGACCGGTCTCGCGCTCGCGGACATCGTTCTCACCGAGGCCGGCTTCGGCTCCGACCTGGGTGCCGAGAAATTCTTCGACATCAAGTGCCGCATGGCCGGGCTGAACCCCGAGGTAGCCGTGGTCGTGGCCACCGTGCGCGCGCTGAAGCTCAACGGCGGCGCAAACAAGAAGGAGCTGGCGAAGGAAGATCTCGGAGCGCTGGAGCGCGGCCTCCCGAACCTTCAGGCGCACATCGAGAACGTTCGGCAGTTCGGTGTCCCGGTTATCGTGGCGATCAACGAATTCACATCCGACACGCCGGCCGAGAAGAAGATGGTCGCCGACTTCGCGGCCGCGCAGGGCGTGCCGGTGGCTCCCTGCGACGTGTGGGCACGCGGCGGCGAGGGCGGGATCCAGCTCGCCGAGGAGATCCTCGCCGCTCTCGATCGCGGCGGCTCGAACTTCCACCCGCTCTACGACGTGAAGCTCCCTATCCGCCAGAAGATCGACGCGATCGTGCAGCGTGTGTACGGCGGCGAGGGTGCCGACTACTCCGCGAAGGCCGACCGTACCATCGACTATCTCGAATCGATCGGGATGGGCGAGACGCCCATATGTATGGCCAAGACGCAGTACTCCTTCACTGACGACCCCACGCGTCTCGGCCGCCCGCGCGACTTCCGCATCACGATCAACGAGATCCACCCTTCGTCCGGCGCGGGCTTCGTCGTCGCTCAGGCCGGCGATATCATGACGATGCCCGGCCTTCCCAGGGTCCCCGCCGCCGAGTCGATGTCTATCGCTTCGGATGGGAGTATCAGCGGGCTGTCGTGAGGGAGTGATGGGGACTAGACTGCAGGACGGAGGAAGCAGGAAGCAGGAGGCAGAAAGCAGGGAACGGCGACTGCACGAGACCGCCGTCATCGCCGCGTGAGCGGTGATCCAGGTTCGGCTGGCTAACATGGATCCCCGCTCTCGCGGGAATGACGATATCGCGCGCAGTGCCCGAGCCCTGAACCCCGCCCAACGTACCCTCGGCAGTTCGCTGCTTCCTGCGTCCCGCTTTCTCCCAACACCAACTATCTCTAAAACGGAGCCTCTCTCTTGTCTCTCTCCCACGTAGCGACCAGGCAGGCCCCCGAGGCGATCGGGCCGTATTCGCAGGCGATCAAGGCGGGCGGATTTCTCTTCACGGCGGGACAGATCGCGCTCGATCCCGCCAACGGGAAGATCGTCGAGGGCGGAGTCGTGGAGCAGACCGAGCGCGTGATGAAGAATCTCACCGCGGTGCTCGCCGAGGCCGGTGCTGACTGGGGCAAGGTGGTGAAGACCACAGTCTTCCTCACCGACCTCGCGGATTTCCCGGTGTTCAACGACGTGTACGGGCGCTACCTCGGTTCGGCGCGCCCGGCGCGTTCAACCGTGCAGGTATCGGCGCTCCCGCGCAACGCCGCCGTGGAGATCGAGCTGGTGGCGCGGCTCGAGGACTGAGCGCCGGCTTCCTCTTCTGGAGATGTGATGAGCGCGTCGAAGACACGCGAAGAGCTCTTCCGTCTTACTTCGTTCGCGCGCTGCGCTGGCTGAGCGTCCAAGATGGGTCCGGGTGACCTGTCTCGGGCGCTCGCATCGCTGCCGCGGCAGACGGATGCGCGACTCCTCGTCGGAAGCGAGAGCTTCGACGACGCGGGGGTATTCGTGCTGTCCGACGACATTGCGCTCGTGCAGACGGTGGATTTCTTCGCGCCCATC
Source organism: Gemmatimonadaceae bacterium (assembly GCA_035700125.1). Classification (GTDB taxonomy): domain Bacteria; phylum Gemmatimonadota; class Gemmatimonadetes; order Gemmatimonadales; family Gemmatimonadaceae; genus JADGGM01. Next base: position 3,609 of record DASSOX010000316.1, on the reverse strand, counting down.
GTGGACGATCCATACGACTTCGGTCGGATCGCCGCTGCCAACGCGCTATCCGACGTGTATGCCATGGGCGGGGAGCCGCTTACCGCAATGAACATCGTGGGTTTCCCTACGTCCACGCTCCCCGTCGAAGTGCTCACCGAAATCCTCCGCGGGGGGTACGACATGGTGCGCGCCGCCGGCGCCGTGATGGCTGGCGGGCACACGGTGGTGGACGAGGAGCTCAAGTACGGCCTCTCCGTTACCGGGCGCGCCGAGCCGAAGCGGCTCCTCACCAACGCCGGCGCGCGCGTGGGCGATGTGCTGGTTCTCACCAAGCCGCTGGGGAGCGGACTGCTCACCACCGCCGCGCGCAGTGGTGAGCTCGATGCCGATGCGCACGGCACGATGGTGCAGTGGATGGCGCGCCTCAACGACGTGGCCAGCCGCGCCGCGCTCGCGGTGGGCGCGCGATGCGCTACCGACATTACCGGTTTCGGGCTCCTGGGCCACGCCTCTCACATAGCGCGAGGGAGCGGCGTTACTCTCAGGATCGATCCGGCCAGGGTCCCGCTCCTTCCCGGCGCGCGCGCTGCCGCGGAGCGAGGAGTGAGCACCGGTGGGGGCGGACGCAACGCAGAGTACCTCGAGTCGCGCGTGGCCTGGGGCGATACCGATTTCGTGGTGCGCGCGATCCTCGTGGACCCGCAGACGTCGGGCGGCCTCCTCGTCGCGGTGCCCGCGTCCGCGGTGGACGATTACCTTTCGCGGGTCGCGGAGGCGGTCGAGATCGGCGCCGTCGTCGCGCGCGAGCAGGTGGACATCGTTCTTTCATGATCCTTCGCGATCTCTGGGGGCGGATGGGGCCTGGTGGCTTCCGCGGTCTTCAAAACCGTTGCGACCTGACCACGTCGGGTTGGGTGGGTTCGATTCCCACACGTTCCCGCCATCGCGCGTGGTACGTGTGAAGCGGGCTGCGCTGCTGGCGCTGGCGCTCGTCGCGTTCGCGGCTGCGCTCGCGTCGCTCACGCCAGCGCGCGCTCGCGCGCAGGTGGCCGATAGCGCCCGCGTGGGACCCGCCGCGCACAACGCCGCCGCTGCCGACACCACGCAGCCGAACAGGCTCATCACACCGCCCATCTCGCCCAGGCGTGCGCTCCTCCAATCGCTTCTGATTCCCGGCTGGGGTCAGGCATCGCTCGACCGCAACACGGCGGGAGGACTCTTCGTGGCGCTGGAGGTGACTTCCATTGCCATGCTCGTGCAGTCGAAGAAGCAGCTCTCCATCGCACGCGAGGCGGCACGCGACAGCATCCTCGACCCCGGCACGGGCGGCTATGTCGCCAATCCGCTCGCCGCGCGCATAAGGCCGCGCAAGCGCGCCGTGGAAGACTGGACCGCACTCCTGATCTTCTCGCACCTGATCGCCGCCGCCGACGCGTTCGTGGCCGCCCACCTCTGGGACGTGCCGATCCAGGTGCAGGGGCACGAGGGCTCGCGCAGCGCTACGATCTCCACGAGCATCCCCTTCTGATTCATCCGATGGCCGAGTCCAGGAAGTTGGAGCTCCCCGCCGTGGCAGCCGCGGTGCCGCAGCTCCCAGCCACCCCGCAGATTCCCGACGTAGCACCCGAGACGCTGCCTCGTTCCGTGAACGCGCCGGAGACCGCGCCGATCGGGATATTCGACTCCGGACTGGGCGGCCTCACCGTGGCGCGCGAGATAATGACGCGCCTCCCCGGCGAGAGCGTCATCTACTTCGGCGACACGGCGCGCGTTCCGTACGGCCCGAAGAGTCCCGACACCGTGGTGCGCTACAGTCGGGAGATAACCGCGTGGCTTATCGAGGAGGGCGTGAAGGTCGTGGTGGTCGCGTGCAACACCGCAACCGCGCACGCGCTCGAGGAGTTGCAGGCCGATTTCGCGATCCCCGTTATAGGCGTGGTCGAACCGGGCGCGCGTGCCGCTGCCCGCGTGAGCGACTCCGGGCACATCGGCGTCATCGGCACCGCCGGTACGATTGCGTCGGGTGCATACGAGCGAGCGATCCACGCCGCGCGAGGCGACGCCGCAATCGTGGCCGCCGCCTGCCCGCTCTTCGTGCCGCTGGTGGAGGAGGGTTGGCTGGACGACGATGCCACGCGCCTCGTCGCGCATCGCTACCTCGACCCGCTTCGCTCGGCCGCGGTGGACACCCTGGTGCTCGGCTGCACGCACTATCCTCTCCTCAAGCCGCTCATCTCGCAGACGATGGGCGAGCGCGTCCGGCTGATAGACAGTGCCGAAGAGACGGCCGCGGAAACCTGTCGCGTGCTGGCCGAGATGGGACTGTCGGCAGATCCGGCGAGCAAGACGATGCACAGATTCGTCGCGTCGGACGCGCCCGATCACTTCCTACGACAGGGGAAGCGCTTTCTCGGCGAGACGATCGAGCGAGTCGAGAAGCTCACCCTCGGCTGATCCATCGCCATCGCCCGGCTGGCGCCAACGTCGCAGCTCTATACGCTCCGGCGTGACCACCAGATAGCAGCGCGAGTCGAGCCAGGCGCCGGGGTTCGCGTACACGCCTCCTCCGGGTGCGCGCTCGAGCGAGGAGACGTGCGAATGGCCGAATACCACCAGCTCGACCTCCGCGTCGGCTGCGAGAAGGTCCTGTGCGATGGAGCGAAGGCCGGCGCCGCCGTCGCGCGCGCGATGCACGCGACTCGCATCCGAGCTCCCCGAGGCGAGCCTGCTCGCCCAGTCGGGGTGCAGCCAGCGGAACGCGCGAATCGCGATAGGACTTCGCAGCACCGATCTCAGGCGGCGATATGCGCGGTCTTCCACCGGCCGCAATCCGTCGCCGTGCTCCACGTGTGCGCGCCAGCCGCCGATCGCGGTGTCGAGCGCGCCGAGCTGGTAGTCGATCCCCACATCGCTCGCCAGGATTTCGCCGCCCCAGCAATCGTGATTTCCGCCCACCATGAGTACGGGGAGACCCGCATCGCGCAGCTCCGCGAGCGCGCCGAGCACGCGCACATGTCCGCGTGGCATCACGTGGCGCCACTCGAACCAGAAGTCGAATAGATCGCCGTTGATGAGCAGCGATCCGGCGCGTCCACGCAGATGATGAAGGAAAGAGGCGAGAGCGCGATCCTCGTCGGCGGATCCCGCGCCGAGGTGCGCGTCGGAGAAGATGTAGCAGGGCGCGGCGAGCATGCGCGGATTCTAGCGCGGGCGACGCTTCTTTACAAACCGGCGCCGGCCGCTCAACTTCGCAAGCCATGCCTCGAACCACCTCACTGGAGCTCCGTGTACGCTACGCCGAAACCGACAAGATGGGCGTGGTCTACCATTCGCACTATCTGATCTGGTGCGAGCTCGGTCGCACGGATCATATCCGCGAGGGCGGGATGAGCTATCGCGAGATGGAGGAGGCGGGTATCATGCTCGCGGTAGCGGAGGCCAACATCCGCTACCGCGCACCGGCGCGCTACGATGATCTCATCCGGGTCGAGACGACACTCACCGACGTCTCCTCGCGCGCCGTGACCTTCGAGTACCGCATCCTCAACGCGGAGACGGGCGAGCTGCTCGCTACCGCGAGCACGCTCCTGGTGGCGCTGGATTCGTCGCACCGCGTCGCGAAGCTTC
>DASSOX010000315.1:0-3063 GCA_035700125.1 Gemmatimonadaceae bacterium | reverse complement strand
ACGTAGCCGAAGCGGAGCCCGTCGGCGCGCGAGATGGTACCGGCAATGGGCGAGAGCGAGCCGAGGATCGCTCGAAGGATGGTGGTCTTCCCCGCGCCGTTCGGGCCCACCAGGCCCAGGAAGTCACCCTCGGGGATCCGGAAGCTCAGGTCAGTGAGCACGGGGCGGCGACCGTAGCCGAGGGTGACGCGGTCGAAGGTGATGAGCGCCGTCACGACACCGCCTCCGCGAGCCGGGAGACATCGTGCCGCATGAGGGTGATGTAGTCGTCTATCCCCTTCTCGCCGCCCACCGACGGAGGCAGCACGAGCACGGTAGCGCCGGTGTTGCGCGCGACGAAGTCCGCCATCTTCCGGTCGTAGAAGGGCTCCATGATGATCACCTTCGCGCCGGTGCGCTTCATGGTCTGGATCAGCCCAGCGAGGTGCGAGGGCGACGGCGGCACTCCGGGCTTCGGCTCCATGAAGCCGACGATGTTCGCCCCAGTGTACTCCGCGAAGTAGCGCCAGCTCGTGTGCCATGCGACCACGGGCTTGCCGCGGATCGCCACGAGATCATCGGCCCACCCGCGCGCCGCCGCATCGAGCCGGTCGGCAAAGGCCTTCTCGTTGGCCGCGTAGCGCGCGGCGCCCGCCGGATCGAGCTGGGCGAATCGCGTGCGAAAAAGGCGCGCGATGCGCTTCCCATTCTCCGGGTCGAGCCAGTAGTGCGGGTTGCCCAGCGGGTGCACGTCGCCCTGGCTGCGGTCCACCTTTCCCTGCGGCACGTCGAGGAGAGGGATCGCGGTGGAGACGTCGAGATACCCTCGTCCGCCGGGGCGCACATTCTCGTTGCGCGCACCATTGAGGAGGAGCGGCATCCAGCCGATCTCGAGATCGAGCCCGACGAACGCCCAGACGTCGGCATCGCGGAGCTTCAGGACGAAGCTGGGCTTCGCTTCCACGAAGTGTGGGTCCTGATACCCCTCGCCGATGTGCGAAGCCTCGACGCGGTCGCCTCCGACCGACTTCGCGATGTCGTAGAGGTCGGTGGTGCTCGTGACCACCTTCAGCTGCTGCCCGTGCGTCTCGTGCGGCACGACCGCGAGTGCGAGCATCGTGAGCATGGCGCCCGTGATGGTTCGAAATTGCATGGCGAAAGTCCTCCTCATGTCGGTGAGCTGGTCGGCTTTCATACAGAGTCTCCGCCGGCTCAGAACGGATGCGGCTTGTGCGGTCCGATCGCGAAGGTGGCCTGCAGGAGAATCCTGTTGGCGTTGCGCGATGTGCCGAGGTCGGGGAAGGCGAGCTGAGCTCCTCCCTGATGCACGTGCTCGAACATCGCCATCAGCTTGGAGAACTCGCTCGGAAAGAATTCGAGGTAGGCGGATTGCGCCGTCAGCGAGCCGCCTGCCTCCTCGTACCCGGAGGAAGCGCTCACGTGGTCCACTCGCGCGCCCACGTAGAAGCGGCGCGTGAGCTGATAGCGCGCGAAGGTGTAGAAGCCCGAGCGCGAGCCGCGCGGTCCGTCGTAGACTGCGTCGAAGGCGGCCAGCTCCGCAGGGATGCGCGGATCGTCCTCGTTTATCTGGCGCAGCCACTCGGCCTGTACGATCAACGACTCGTACAGTCCCTGCCGGAGCGGCCGCCATCGGTAGGTGAAGTCGACACCGAGCAACGTCTGCCGCGCGGCTACGCCGAGAGCTTCGTCACCTCCACCGGTGCAGGGGAGCAGTGCGATTCCGCACGCGAGCGGCTGCGCTCTCTTCCCGGTGATGGCGGACGCCGAGAGCTCGATGTTCGAGGCCTCTGACAGGTCCCAGTAGTTGCGCAGCCGCGCGGAGTAGCCGAGAGCGGACAGTTCCTTGTTCACAGGCTCGGTCGTTCGGATCCCTTCGGCATCCTCCCCGAAGCGGTCCACCACCGACGCCTGAATCTCCTGGTAGAAGCCGAAGGGCGCGAAGATCCTGCTCACGTAGATTCCGGTGCCCGTGAGTCCTTCGTCACCGAGGAAGCTCCTGATGACCCACGGATACTCCACTGTGTGGAGGTCGTGGCGGTGCGTGGTGTTCTGCTTCCCGACGGGCATGAGGAAGCGGCCTATCCGCGCTTCCAGCGCGCCCGGGAGCGCGGTGGCGGTGAGGTAGGCCTGCTCGATGGCGATCTTCTCGAGATCGTTGATGCCGAGGAAGATGTCGCCGCGGAAGTAAGGATCTACCGCCGCCTGCAGCGCCACCTCGATCTCGCGGACGGCGAACCTGCTGCCATCCTCCTGCGTGCTCCCGTGCGGAGTGAGGTCGCCAACGATGTCGCCGACGGCGCTGATGTCCGGAAGAAGTCGCGGGTTTATCGGTCCAGAGCGGCCGCTACCCACGGCGGGCGGCGAAGATGTATCGGCCGGCGCACCCGTGCTCATCGCCTCGATCTCGCGTACGATGCGGATCGAGTCGGCACGCGCTATCGAGTCGATGCGTGCCAGCGAATCGGTTAGCGCCGTGGAATCGGTGCGCGTGCTGTCGCCCATCTGCTGGGCGGGTGCTGCCATCGCGACGGCCGCCAGAAGCGCCGTCCCGGTGAAGTACGGATGCATCTCTCCCCTCGGAGTCGGTGTGAAACATGACGGCTCCGCCCGCGCGATCGCGAAGAGCGCCGCGCGCAGCGGCACGCTCCTGGAGCGTGGCCGCCGGGCGATGCCTGCGCGGACAGGGGCACGGCTGTGCGCCGCGCTGCCTCAGATTGTGGTGAGGTCGGGGAGAGGAGGTGGCGCTCTTGCGGGGTCGGGGCGCTCGTGCCGAACGACTACGATGGCGAGCTGCATCTCCGGACGGATGGACAGGTGCACCACCACGTGCCGCAGCGTACTACTAGCGTACGCAGGGAGCGGGCTGAAGTGCCGGAGAACGCAGAATGCGCAGATGCCCGGATGGTGGCCCGCATGCGGCGGGGCACCGGCCGTCTCTATGTGAGTGGGGAAGTCAGCCGAGACTCTCCCCTCCGCGATCGGAGAGAGGCCTACAGCCACCACCTCGGCGACGAGCAGTACGATCGCCGCGAGTCGGAAGAGTCTGGAGCGGGTGGTGGTGTG
>DASSOX010000314.1:0-13644 GCA_035700125.1 Gemmatimonadaceae bacterium | reverse complement strand
GCGACACGCCCAGATCTGGAGCCAGGGAGAGGCCGCGAACAATCACTACTGGTTCCCCACCTACGACCACCCCAACGACAAGATGACGTGGGAGCTCGTGGCCACGGTCCCACGCGGCTACACGGCGATCTCGAACGGTCGGATCGTCGGCGATCGCCGGCATCGCGACGGCACCCGCTCCCTCACCTGGTCACAGGAGAAGCCTGCTTCCACCTATCTCGTCTCGCTGGTGGTAGGACAGTACGTGCGAGTACACGACCAGTGGCACGGCATCCCGGTCGACTACTTCGTGTACGCCGAAGACAGCGCTCTCGCGCGCCCGCTCTTCGGAATCACCACCGACGTCCTCGAGGTCTTCTCGCGGCTCACCGGGGTCGACTACCCCTGGGCGAAGTACGCGCAGACGACCGTGGCCGACTTCTTCGGCGGGATGGAGAACGTGAGCGCCACCACCCTCGTGGACTGGCTCCCCGACTCCAGCGCCTACCACGACCGTCCCTGGTATCAGCACGTGCTCATCCCGCACGAGATCGCCCACCAGTGGTTCGGCAACTACGTCACGATAGACAACTGGGCGAACATGTGGCTGAACGAGGGCTTCGCCGAGTTCATGCCCGGTGCCTACTGGGCCGAGAAGGAAGGTGCGCACGCCGGAGACGACTACTACCTCGACGAGTACCACCAGTTCATGGCGATCGACCGGCGTCGCAGGATGCCGCTAGCCGCGCTCGCGTCGAACAACATCTATCCGAAAGGCGCGCTCGTGGTGCGGATGCTCGAGAAGTACCTCGGCCCGGAGCGCTTCTGGGCGTCGGTGAACGAGTATCTCACGCGCCATGCGTACGGCAACGCTACCACCGACGATCTCCGCCAGTCCATCCTCGCCGCCACCGGTGAGAACATGGGGTGGTTCTGGAACCAGTGGGTGTACCAGTCGGGCTTCCCCGACTTCGCCGTCACAGCGTCCTACGACTCCACTCGCTCCCGGCTCACGCTGCGGGTGAAGCAGACGCAGAGCGACTCCAGCGAGGCAGACAGCACAGGCCTCCGCTACACCACGCCCACCGTGTTCCGGATGCCGGTCACGATTCGCGTCGGCACTGCCGGCGGCGACCGGATCCGAAAGGTGTGGCTCGATCGGCGCGACCAGACCATCGAGATCGACTCGCTCGCTGCCCAGCCGACGATGGTGGTTTTCGACGACGACAACACGATTCTCAAGACGCTCGTCTTCGATCAGCCAACGAGCTGGCTGGCCACGCAGCTCGCGCACGATGCGGATCTCTGGAATCGCTCGTGGGCCATAACCCAGTTGGGCAAGCGTACCACCGACACGCTCGCGGCTACCGCGCTGGCCAGTGCGGCGACCGGCGCCGACTACTATCGCACGCGCGCCGAAGCCGCGGGTGCGCTAGGCGGTTTCCCTCCCGAGATCGCCGTCCCCACCCTCGCGCTCGCGCTGAACGATACATCATCGCGCGTGCGTCGCTCCGCAGTGGCGGCGCTGGGGCGCATCGGCGGCGTGCGTTCTCTCGCGCTCGCACGCAACGCCTTCGCGAACGACCCGAGCTACGAGGTCCGTGCTTCAGCGCTGGTTTCGATCGCGCGCATGGATCCCGCAGCACGGCGCCAAGCGGTGAGCGCCGGCCTCCACACGCCCTCCTACCGCGACGTGATTCAGAGCGCCGCTCTCGACGTGATAGCCGCCTGGCGCGACACCACCTTCCTCCCCGAGCTCGAGCGCATGCTCGGCACTCAACCGCGCACCGCGCTCACTCTCGCCACCCTGGCCGCCAACGGCAACCAGCACGCTCTCGAGATCCTCGGTTCCCACCTCAATGACGACCGCTCCTGGGTCCGCGGCTGGGTCGTGAGCGCCTTCTCCCAGCGCGTGCCCTCCACGATCGCGCTCCCCCACCTCGAATCCCTCTTCGCCACCCTGAAGTACCAGGATACGAGGGGCCAGGTGGGCGACGTGGTGGCGAGGTTGACGGGAGGGGAGTAGGAGAACAAAGCAGGGAGCAGAGAGCAGAGAGCAGAAAGCAGTGAACGGCTCGTGGGGCGAGGGCCCTCACCCCCGAGGTCGTTCACTGCTTTCTGCTCTCTGCTCCCTGCTTTCTCCTCCCTCACCCAACCTCCTCCCCTCCCCGTACGGAAACACATCCCTGATTTCGCCGGCGCGCTGCTGGGCCTGGGCGTCGAGCCAGAAGTCCACGGTGAGGAGGTCGGAGTGGGCGGAGAGGAAGGTTTCGGCGAGGGGGCCGGAGGGGACCATGAACGGGGCGAACTCCTCGGGGAAGACGTCGTGCTCGCCGACATAGTACCAGGGCTCGGCGGAGAGCTCATCGTCCGGGTTCGTTGGCACGGGAATCCGGCGGAAGACGCAATCGGTGAGGAGCACCAGCTCATCGTAGTCGTAGAAGATCACGCGGCCGTGGCGGCTGACGCCGAAGTTTTTCGGGAGCATGTCGCCGGTGAAGATGTTGGCGGCTGCGAGATCCTTGATCGCCTTGCCGTAGTCGAGGATCGCGTCGCGCGCCTGCTCGGGTGACGCGTCCCGGAGATAGAGGTTGAGCGGCGTCACGCGGCGCTCGGTGTAGAGGTGGCGTATCACCACGGCGCTCCCCTCCACGCGAACCGTGGAGCCGGCCACGTGGAGGAGGTGTTCCAGCAGCGCATCCGGGAAGCACTCCCGCGGGAACTCGAGAAACTCGAACTCCTGCGCGTCGGCCAGCCGCCCTACACGGTCGCGCAGGAAGACGAGACGGTATCGCTCCATCACATCGCGGCGCGTGGTGCGCTTCGGGTAGCCGAAGGAATCCTTGATCACCTTGAACACCACGTTCAGCGACGGAAGCGTGAAGACGCTCATCACCAGCCCCTCGTCGCCCGGCGTGAGCTCGAAGCGGGCGCCGGGAGCATGCAGGTGCTCCACAATGCTCCTGTAGAGCTGCGTCTTGCCGTGCTTGTTGAAGCCGATGGAGTTGTACAGCTCGTCCACGCGCTTGAGCGGCATGATGGATCCCAGAAAGTCCACCACGTCGCAGGGACAGGAGATGGCAGCCTGGAAGTACGACCAGCTGAAGCCGAAGACGATGCTCACTTCGTCGGAGGTGAGCAGTACGGCATCCACGTACACGCCGCGCTCATCGTGCATGAGTGCGAGCACCACTGGCAGCATCCTGGCTCCCAGGCGAATGCGACCCACGATGTACGCGCCCTTGTTTCGGTAGAACGGCGCGCGTATCACCTCGAGAACAGTGGCATGTGGATCAGCCCCCACTTCGTCCAGCGCCGCTGTGATTCGCTCGGCGACCTTCGCCGAATCGCCATCCACATCTCGCCAGGCGGCGGCCAGGCCGAGTCCATCGAGCAGAAGGCGGATCATGGCGGGGAGTCCGTCGTGCGGCTCGAAGTGCTGGAAGTCCGACTCCTCGCCCGGCCACTTCCCCGGATCGGCATCGGGGAAGACGTACTCCACGCGCTCGTTCACACCGACCGCGGAGAAGATCCTGCGCGCGACCGAGTTGTAGAAGCTCTCCCCGATCTCGCAGTCATCGCGCTCGGCGATGAGCGCGGCGTAGAGCCATTTCACCGTCTGCCAGGTGGGGATATCGGTGACACACTCCCGCAATGCATCGCGCACGAGCGGCAGCGCGGCGTCCACACCATCACGGTAGAGGGCAAGGCGCTCGGCGGCGTCGGCGTGGGCGCCATGCCAGTCGCGCTGCTCGAAGCGCCGCTGCGCGCGCCGCGTGATCTCCTCGAAGCTTTCCCGGTAGCGCCGGAACGCTTCGCTGATGATGGTAGCCGCGTGCATCGCGCGGCCGTTGCCCTTCATAACCCGTCCGATAAGTTTGGGTGAGCTGCCGGCGATCCATCCCGTATACGACTACAGGACGTACTCATGCCTACCTCCACCATGCCCGAATACAAGAATCTCACACCGCCAACCAGCGGGGAAGCGATCACCCTCGCCGGGGGGCGACTGCACGTCCCCGACCAGCCCATCATCCCCTTCATCGAGGGAGATGGAACGGGCCCGGACATCTGGCGTGCCGCGCAGCGCGTACTCGATGCCGCCGTGCAGAAGGCGTACGGTGGCAAGCGACGCATCTCGTGGTTCGAGGTGCTGGCCGGCGAGAAGGCGAAGCGCGAGGTGGATAGCTGGCTCCCCGACGACACCATCACCGCCATCGAGCACTACCTCGTGGCAATAAAGGGTCCGCTCACGACGCCGGTGGGCGGGGGCTTCCGTTCTCTCAACGTGGCGCTCCGGCAGCAGCTCGACCTCTACGCGTGCGTGCGCCCGGTGCGCTGGTTCGAGGGCGTTCCCTCCCCCGTGAAGGAACCGCAGAACGTGGACATGGTGATCTTTCGTGAGAACACCGAGGACATCTATGCCGGGATCGAGTGGCCGGCCGGCAGCGCCGACGCGCAGAAGGTCCTCGACTTCCTCGCTCGCGAGTTCCCGCAGGCATTCGGCAAGATCCGCTTCGCGTCGCCCGAGAAGGTCGCCGAATGGCAGCAGGCGCTCGAGAAGATCGGCGCGCCGCACCGCGATCTGGGCGTGGAAGTCGGAATCGGCATCAAGCCCGTCAGCCGGCTCGGGACCGAGCGCCTCGTGCACAGCGCCATCTCCTACGCCATCCAGAATGGCCGCAAGTCGGTGACGCTGGTGCACAAGGGCAACATCATGAAGTACACCGAGGGCGCCTTCCGCGATTGGGGGTACGAAACGGCGCGCGACTTCTTCGGTGCGGTGCCTCTCGACGGCGGCCCTTGGCATGTGATACCCGAGGGAAGACCTGGAGCTGGCATCGTGATCAAGGATGTGATTGCCGACGCCTTCCTCCAGCAGATCCTCCTGCGCCCCGCGGAGTACGACGTGATCGCCACCCTCAATCTCAACGGCGACTACATCTCCGACGCCCTGGCCGCGCAGGTGGGAGGCATCGGCATCGCGCCGGGTTCCAACATCAACTACCTCACCGGCCACGCCATCTTCGAGGCCACGCACGGCACCGCGCCCAAGTACGCCGGCCAGGACAAGGTGAACCCCGGCTCGGTGATCCTCAGTGGCGAGATGATGCTCCGCTACATGGGCTGGACCGAAGCCGCCGATCTGATCATCTCCTCCCTCGAAAAGACGATCGCCCAGAAGCGCGTCACCTACGACTTCGAACGCCTCATGCCCGGCTCCACACTCCTCAAGACGAGCGAGTTCGGGGCGGCGATGATCGGAAACATGTAGGAAAAAAACAGGACACGATTGCCATCTGGCGATCGTGTCCTGTTCGTTGCCGAGTGCGAGGTGAGTCGCGTGAGCGAAGCGCTCAGCTCACGGCTCCAGTAAGCCTGCCGTTCCGCGCTTCACATCTCGCGCACCGTGCGCAACGCCGGTTCCGACGGCGATGCCGAAGAGAAGTGCGGTGCCGCTCCCTATGAGTGGGAGGAACCAGGCAACCGGCGTCGCGACGAGCGCCGCACCGACTCCCGCCAGTAGCGGGGCCGTCCAGCGCTGCGCGGCGTCCACGTAGCGGAGGCGGGTTCGTACGAAGCGGCGGCTGTTCATGTAGCCGAGGATGACCGCCGCGATGGTGACCGATAGTCCGATGAGACCGAGCATGTTTTCCTCCTTGTGCTTCCATTACGAGCGCGCGGAGAGCGCGGTTTCAATTGCCCGGAACCGGCCCCGCGCGTCCTGTAGCAGGATGACTCGCGCTCTCGCACGTTCAACATCCCTCTCACTGGCCCTCCGGTGGCTGGTGGTCGCCGCCCTGGCGCTCGCGCTCGCCCTCTCGCTCGGGCGAGCGGCCACCAGCGCCAGCGCGGCCGTGGAGCTCCCCGCGAACGCACGCGTTCTCCCCGTCACCGGCGGCGCGGCGCTTCCGCCTCCCGCGCACCTGGCCGAGCGCGACCTGCTCGCCACGCTCGGCGACACGCTCCGCGGCGCCAGCGGCAAACTCCTTACACGTATCGTACCGAACGCCGATTGGATGGAGATGGCCCGCATGCTCGGCGTTGCCACCGCCGGACGCGACGGCGTACTCGAGCTGCACGGCGCCGCCGACGGTGACCCGTTCGCATTCCTGGCGCTCCGCGATTTCAACGTCAAGACGGGCGCGTACGTCGGCGGCTACCGGATGGGCTTCTGGCCCGCCGAGCTGCGCCGGATACGATCCGCCGCCTACCGAAACCCGCCGGGCTTCGTGGAAGTGACGCCCGCGAACGCGGACATGCGTCTCTCCGAGCACTTCCGCCTGCGCGACTTTCTGACTCACGATCAGGCCGACGTGTGGCCCAAGTATCTCGTGCTGCGCGAGGAGCTCGTAGACAAACTCGAGCTCGTTCTCGACGACCTCGCGCGCAGCGGCCACCCCACCAACCGCGTGGTCGTTCTCTCCGGATTCCGAACGCCCGCGTACAACCTCGCGCTCGGCGACGCGAGCGGGCGCGCGAGAGAGAGCCGGCATCAGTACGGAGATGCCGCCGACATCATCATCGACTCCGACGGCGACGGCCGCATGGACGACCTCGACCTGGATGGTCGAAGCGACGTGGGCGACGTCCGCGTTGTAGAGCGTGCGGTGGAGCGCGTGGAGCGGGCGCACCCGGAGCTCGTGGGTGGGCTCGGCCTCTACCAGGCGATGGGACCGAGTGGTCCGTTCGCGCACATCGACGTGCGCGGCGAGGCGACACGCTGGACGCGGTCGCGCTCGCAGGCGAAGGGCGTGCAGGCACCCGGTCGCGCGGCGCCGGTGGCCGGCTGCCAGGCCACCGGTGCCTCGGCGGTACTGTGCTCGAGGATCCGCCGGCACCCCAGACGCTGATCGGAAGCGGAGGGCGCGATCGTCGCGCCCTCCACCGTGGCCCGAGCTCGAGCGGCTACCTCGTCTTCGTGCTCGCGCTTTCGTTCTTCGTGGATTCGCGCTTCAACACACGACCGGGGAGCGCGCCAGTGTACTCGCCCTCGTCTATGGCGATCTTGCCGTTCACGAAGACGTAGCGCATCCCCGTGGCCAGGAGGCGCGGCTCCTCGTAGGTAGCGCGGTCGCGCACGGTGTTCGGATCGAAGACGATGACGTCGGCGTACTTGCCCGGCGCGAGCGAACCGCGCGAGTCGAGGTGCAGGATACGCGCGGTGAGGCCGGAGCTCACGTGCACCGCCTGCTCGAGCGTCAGGACGTGGCGGTTGTAGACGTACTCACGAAGCTTGCGAGGGAAGGTGCCGTACTTGCGCGGGTGGCCGGCCGAACCGTCGGAGCAGGTGGCTACCCACGGCTGCACCATGAAGTTGTCTATGTCCGACTCCTTCATGTTGAACGACGCGACCCCCGCGTCGCCATTCTTCACGATCTCGAGCGCCGCCTCTATGGGCGAGAGCTTCCGCTCGGTGGCTACCTGCGCGAGCGTCTTGCCCGTGAGCGTGGTATCGTCGCGGCTCGTGATGAGGAGCGCCTCGGCGCCGCCGCGCTTGCGGAGGTTCTCGCGCATGTCGGTCTCGAGCCTCGCGCGCGTTGCCGAGTCGCGCATCCGTTCGAGAAGAGAGTCGCGCCCACCCGCTTCCGCCCAGCGCGGCAGGAGCGACGCGCCGATGCTCGTTCCGGACGCGGTATACGGATACTGGCAGGCCGCCACCTGGACGCCCGCGGCGCGCGCGCTGTCTATGAGCGCTATCACGGTATCGCTCTCGCCCCACACATCCACGCCGAGCGCCTTGATGTGCGAGATGTGCACCGGGATCCCCGCTTCGCGGCCGATCCGGATCGCTTCATCCACCGCGCCCACGAGGCCCACGTTGTACGAGCTCTCGTCACGCATGTGCGTGTCGTAGATCCCTCCGTAGCTCGCCGCCACCTTCGCGAGCTGCACCACCTCCTCGGTGGACGCATAGCTGCCCGGCGCGTAGTACAGTCCGGACGAGAGGCCGAGCGCGCCGTCGCGCATCCCGCGTGCGACGAGCGAGCGCATGCTGTCGATCTGCGCGGCGGTGGGCTTCGCGTCGGACATCCCCATGACCTTGAGGCGTACCGACCCTTCGCCGATGAAGAGCGCGGCGTTGGGGCCGATCCCGCCGCGCGTCCACTGGGCGAACTCCTCGCCGATGTTCAGCGGGCTCGAGCCGTCGTTCCCCGTGACCACGGTGGTCACGCCCTGCATCAGGTAATCGAGGTTGGCGTGACGCTCGGCGCTCGACAGGTCGCCGGTCGTGTGAGTGTGTGGATCGATGAACCCCGGGGCCACCACGAGCCCCGTCGCGTCGAGAGTGCGTGCGGCGGTGACGTTGGACGTCGCGGCATCGCCCACGAAGGCGATCCGGTCGCCGCGCAGGCCCACATCTGCCACGCGGGATGCGGCGCCGGTGCCGTCCACCACCGTGCCTCCCTTGATGAGGAGGTCCACTTCTCCAACGTCGTCCTGACGAACGTGGCGCGCGCAGGATGCCGCGCCGAAGCAGATGGCGAGTGCCAGCGCCACGCGTCCGAAGGCGGCGGCAGACGAATGCTGGTTGCGGATCGGTACTGTTGGCATCACGGGAGAGAGGTGCGGGTGACGGGAGAGGGCGGGAGCGTTCCGCTTCGCGGAACCGCGTCCCATATTCCAGCTTCCAGAAGCTTATGTACGGCGCGCTCCGGCGCCACGCAAGCCCGCGACGGCATCGCAAACCCTCGAGAGGAGATCCGAATGATACCGACCCGGCGTTTCGCTACTATACGTCTCGCGACCGCGGTAGCGTTGTCGCTCGCCCTTTGCGTGGCCGCCGCTGCTCCGGTGTCCGCTCAGGCGCCGCATCGCGCCATCCTGAAGGAGAAGCTGCTCCGCGATCTCACGCGGATCTCCAACGACTTCGATGGCGTGATGGGTGTCGAGATAGTGGACCTCACCGATTCGAGCCGGATCGGCGTCAACCAGGATCTGGTCTTTCCGCAGGGGAGCGCCATAAAGATACCGATCCTCCTCGAGCTCTTCAGGCGCGCCGACCGCGATCCGGCTCTTCTGGGGAAGCGCCACTCCATCTCCAGCGCGACCCGCACGGGCGGGAGCGGTGTGCTCCAGTTCTTCACCGACGGCGGCTCCGAGCTCTCGAACGAGGATCTCGCGGTCCTCATGATCACGCTGAGCGACAACGGCGCGACGAACATGCTCATCGACGCGCTCGGAATGGACTCGGTGAACCGCACCATGGCTTCGCTCGGCCTGAAGCAGACGAAGCTCCAGCGGCGGATGATCACTCCGGCGTCCTCGGCACGAGGAGAGGAGAACATCTCGACGCCGGCGGAGGCGGCGGCGGTGATGGCGCGTCTGTCGCGCTGCGAGCTGCCGCTTTCGAAGAGCGCATGCGAGCGGGTTCGCGAGATTCTCGAGCTCCCCAAGAACGAGGCGGTGCGCTCGGTGATTCCCGACGGCGTTCCCGTGGCATCGAAGCCGGGCGGGATCGTGGGCGTCGCCACGAGCTGGGCGCTCGTGGAGCTGCCGGACCGCCCCTTCGTCATTACCGTGATGACGAACTACGGCGGCGGGGATGGCGATGCCGCGATCCGCGAGGCGGCGAAGGCAGCGCTGGCCTATTTCACCCGGTTGCAGCGCTCCACGCCGTACGGTACTCGGGTGCCGCGCTCGGTATTCGAAGCTACTAGAGTGCCGCAGCGCTAAAATCCTACTGCCTGGGTATTTATATTACGTCTTATCAGGTACTTTATAAGGCACGTCACGTGGGGTCAGCTGATAAGTGGCGGCGATCGCTCGGCCATTCCATTCGTACGCGAGGCGGTCGCCTACGCGACAGCGCTCGATCAGGCGCGGGCGGAAGATCGCGATGCACTCGCCACCCTTCCGGCGCACGCTGTCGTAGACGATTCCGTCGGCGCCCATGGCCCGCTGCGCCGCGGCCCACTGCTGCGACCTCGCGTAGCGGGACGGATCGGGGTCGTACAACTCGGGGAGCGCGCTCTCGCTGCCGCGGATGTCCGTTGCCCGCGCAGCGACGTCGGCGAGGAGTAAGCGCACGCCGATGAGCGCGTACTCCTCGCGCGCTGCCGCGAGGAAGCGCGCATAGTGAAAGTGCGTCTCGGCGATCGCCGTCGCCTCCTCGCGCGCGGCGTAGAAGGCGCCGAAGGACACGTCGTTGAAGCGCGCGGCGCCGCCCTGGAGGAACGCCGCCATCACCCATCCGGCTCCCTCCCCTACCGCGATATCTTCCGGCTCGAATCGCGCCGGCTGCCCGGCAGCGACCACGCCCAGGAGCTCACCCGCCTCCTCCGCGCTCGCGATCCCCTCGAAGAGCTCCTCGGGCGCACGTCGCGCGGACACGATCCGGACGGCGGGACGCCACTCGACCAGCGACAGCGCGATGGGCCGGCTGGGCTCGCGCGCTGGTCCCCTGCGACGGCGGGACGGCAAGCGGGGACTCAAAACCCCGGCTGAGCGGCCGACTCCACGTAGCGGCGCACTTCGTAGATGTCCGCAACGCGCCCCAGGAGAAGCCGGTCGAGCGGCGCGCGGCCGCCGAATAGCGCTTCGTCGTTGGTACGACGGACCCACGCATCGGCGCGTGCGCGATCGAGATAGATGGAGTGGAGCGCCGCGTATATGGCGAGCAGGTGCGAGAGACGCTCCATCGTGTCCACCGTCACTCCCCCCGTCTCGCCCTTGCGCCAGCGATAGAAAGTGGTGCGCGCAGGCCTCCCCAGCAGCGTGCGCTGCTCGTCCGCACCGATCTGCCACGCCTCGGCCAGTCGGAAAAAAGCACGCAACGCGGCGCCCGCCTTCGGAAGAGTGTCCGCGATGGCGGCCGCCGATGGCGAAGTCGAAAGGAGTGGCGCAGATTCGTGGCGCCTGGCGGCTGAGGAGTGCCGCATTGGTCCCTGGGGTTGAGTACCATGTGGAACAGTAATAACAATTTAGTCCCACCCGGCACTACCGGCAAGGGTCGCCCCGTCCGCCTCAGGGCCTGGCTCGCCTCCCCGCTTCCGACTCGCCGCGCGACGAGCTCGAAGGCTGCGAGATCTGCTCGACCGTGCGTGCCACCTCACGGTCGCTCACGCCAGCGTCGTCGCTCAGTGCAAGGTCCGCCTGTGCAACGATTCCCTCGAGCCGCCCCGCGGAGTCTACCACGGGCACGCGTCGCACCTGTCGCTCCGACATGATGCGCTCGACCTCGCTCACGTCCGTGTCGGGCGAGGCGCAGCTCGGATCGCGCGACATGACATCCCCCACCTTGACGTCCGCCGCCTTCCCCTCGCCGACCACCCGGACCGCGAGGTCACGGTCGGTGACGACCCCCAGCAGCCGCTTCGAGTCCTGGCCCTCGACCACCGGAATGAGCCCGCAGTCGTGCTCCTTCATCAGGCGAGCCGCATCGCGCACGCTATCGTTCGGCGTTACGCATGCGGGATTCGAGGTCATGATCTTCCGGACCTGCATGGCGCATCCTCCTTGCTCTGGCTTCCACTGCTTCTTCCCCCTCGGGCCGGCGCCCATGCGCCGGAGAGGCTCGAGTGACTCCCCCTCGTGCAATCAGTGCGCCAAGCTGCCGAGATCGAGAGAAGCGGGAGACCACTGATCTGTACGCGCTCTCCCATCGCGCAGCCGCATAAGGGGCGCACCCCGAGTCGCGGAGGGATAAAGACATGGCGCGGTGATCCAGGAATCCGGAGATGGGCTGATCATCGGGAGCGGAACCTTGCCCCTCCCCTCGCCTAACTATTGATTCAGCGACGAAGCACGCCTACCAACCCTCGTTCCCGGACTCCGAAGATGATGCGCTCGATCGCAGCTCTCATCGTATGCTTCGTCGCGACGATTGCCGTTACCGCACCCGTTGGCGCGCAGCAAGCGGATAGCACGTACGCGCGGCTCGTGCGCGAGTATACCACCGACCCGCGCTTTCTCCCCGCGTCGCTCGAGTCGCTCCCCGCGAGCGGCACGGTGCCGAGTCCGCGGAAGTACTTCGGAACGATCATCGGGGCGCCGGGGGTGACGCACCACGCCGATGAGGTGTACGGCTACTTTCGTGCGCTGGCCAAGGCTACACCACGAGTGAAAGTGGAAACGATCGGGAAGAGCGAGGAGGGGCGCGACATCATCCTCACGATCATCGCCGACGAGAACACGATGCGCGACCTGGATCGCTACAAGCGGCTGCTCGCGCGGCTCGCGGATCCGAGGACGCTCCCCGACGACTCTCTCGATGAGGTGCTGAACGCCGCCAAGCCGGTCTACTACCTGAACGGCGGGCTGCACTCGCCGGAGATGGGCTCGCCCGAGATGCTCATGGAGCTCGCCTACCGCCTGGCCGTGAGCGACGACAGCGCCATAGCGCACATCCGCGACAACGTCATCACCATCATCAACCCGGTGAGCGAGCCGGATGGTCGCGACAAGCAGGTGGACTGGTACTACCGCTACACGAAGGGGCGCCCCGAGTTCGACGACGGCTTCCCGCGCTCCACGCCCTACTGGGGACGCTACGTGGTGCACGACAACAACCGCGACGGCATCCAGATGTCGCAGGAGCTGACGAAGGCCATCTATCGGGTCTACTACGACTGGCATCCGCTCATCATGCACGATCTGCACGAGTCGGTGCCGCTCCTCTACATCTCCACCGGCACCGGGCCGTACAACGTCACCAACGATCCCATTGCCATCAGCGAGTGGCAGCTTCTCGCCAACAACGAGATCACCGCGCTCAGCGCCGCCGGACTTCCAGGCGTGTGGACGTGGGGCTTCTTCGACGGTTGGTGGCCGGGCTACGCGGTGTGGGTCGCCAACAACCACAACTCGATCGGGCGCTTCTACGAGACCTTCGGTAACGCGGGCGCCGACACCTACATCCGCGACCTCTCCGATGAGCGCTACGCCGGCGAGCCGGTGACGAGTCGCCAGTGGTATCGCTCCTGGCCGCCTACGAAGAAGGTCCGCTGGTCCATGCGCGACAACGTCAACTACCAGGAAGCCGGCGTCCTCACCACCCTCGGCTACACCGCCGACAATGCGAAGACGCTCCTGCACAACTTCTGGCAGAAGGGCTACAACAGTCTGCATCGCGCCAGAAGCGAGAAGCCGCACGCGTACGTGATCCCCGGCTTCGAGCGTCAGCGCGATCCGCGTCGCGCCGCCTACCTGGTGAATCAGCTCGAGCGCCAGCACATCGAGGTGCACCGCCGTACGGCGGGCGATTCGGCGGGCGACTTCGTCATCCTCCTCGATCAGCCGTACCGCGACCTAGCCGTGAACCTGCTGAGCATCCAGAAGTACCCGTCTACGGCACAGTATCCGCCCTACGACGACATAGCGTGGACTCTCGGCTATCTGTATGGCGTGGACGTGAAAGCGGTGGACGACAGTAGCGTGTTCCACTGGAACGGTCTCGAGCTGCTGCGAGACACCGTAGCGGCTACCGCTTCGGTGCGCGGCAGTGGGAGCGTCTACGTCATGCCGTATCGCGCCCAGGCCGAGCTGCTCCCCGCGCTTGGCTGGCTCCGCACCGGCGCGAAGGGCGCGCGCGCGTGGGCGGCGGAGAGCGCGTTCACCATCGGAAACGACAGCTTCCCCGCCGGCTCGGTAATCCTGGAAGGCGTGAGTGGTGCAGCGGCCAGCGAGATCGCGACGCGCTGGGCGCTTCCGCTCGTCGCCACG
>DASSOX010000313.1:0-7636 GCA_035700125.1 Gemmatimonadaceae bacterium | reverse complement strand
GCGACACGGAGTCGCTAGCCGCGGTGTGGACCGACATGGCCGCGAACCCGTCCAACTACAAGCCCGAACAGCTTTATGACGCGGGCGTGAAGGCGTACGCCGCCGAGAAGTACGACCAGGCGGTGAAGCTCATGGAGCTGGGCGAGCAGGGGAATCCGTACCTGCGCCCGGGACTTTTCAACCTGGCCAACGCCTACTGGAAGAACAACCAGTTCGACAAGATGGTCCCCGTTGCGAGGAAGCTCGTCGAGATCGATCCCGACAACCCGGACAACTACCAGCTCGTCGCGATCGGCTATCAGGGGATGCAGAAGGCCGCTACCGATCCGAAGCTTCAGAAGCAGTACTCCGACTCGGTTTCGAAGTACGTGGTCGCCTCGGACAAGCTCCCGGTGAAGGTTACCTTCACCTCCTTCACCAACGACAGCGCGAAGCACACCGTCGAAGGTAAGGTCGATAACCTCGGTGCCCAGCCGAAGAAGGTCACGCTCTCCGTTCAGTTCGTGGACAAGAGTGGCAACGTGGTCGACACTCAGACTGCTGCGCTCGACCTCAAGCCGAACGGCAGCGCCCCATTCACCGTAACGAGCAGCGGCGCGGGAATCGTTGCGTACAAGTACGAGCCGGTGAAGTAGAAGCAAGAGAAAGCGTAGAGCGGAAAGTAGAGAGCAGAAGGCAGGAACTGCACGCCAGGCGCAGTTCCTGCCTTCTGCTTTGTGCATTCTTTCTCGCCGCTCTCAAGTCTCTCTCCCGCCTTGCCTTCACCCCCCTCATCTCCTAGGTTACTTCAGGCCTCGACGCCCTCGGGGGCGGGGGTGCGCGAGCGCGCTGACGGTGGGGGAAGACCGAATCGTGAGGTCTTCCCCCACCGTGTACAGAACCCAGGAGTTGCAGGAACCATGATTCGCGTCAGCCGGGTGCTTCCGGCGAGTATAGCCGAAGAGATCGGGATCGTTCCCCTCACCGAGCTCCACACGGTGAATGGGCGCGAGCTCGGCGACTTTCTCGACTGGGAATTTCTCACCGCCGACGACGAGCTCGTAATCGAGGCGCGTCTCCCCGGCGGCGAGGACGTCGTCTACGAGATCGAGCGCCCCGAGGGCGAAGCGCTGGGCGTGGAGCTGGAGCAGCCGCGCGTGAGGCGCTGCGCCAACCGCTGCGAGTTCTGTTTCATAGAGGGGCTCCCCACCGGCCTGCGCAAGAATCTCTACGTGCGCGACGACGATTATCGCCTCTCCTTCGCGTACGGCAACTTCGCCACGCTCTCGAATGTGAAGGAGCGAGACATCCAACGGATCATCGAGTACCGTCTCTCGCCGCTCTACGTCTCGGTGCACGCCACACCGTGGGAGGCGCGCAAGATTCTCCTCAACAACCCGCGAGTTCCCGACATCGTCGCCCAGCTCACGCGCCTCGCCGAGGCGGGGATCCAGTTCCACGGACAGATGGTCGTGGTGCCGGGGCTCAACGATGGAGATATCCTCGAGCAGTCGCTGACCGATCTCTGGAACTTCGGTGACGCGGTGATCTCCGTGGCGGTCGTGCCTGTAGGCCTCACGCAGTTCTCCCATCTCTACACCGGCAAGTCCATGGACGTGGAGACGGCCGGACGCCTCCTGGCGCACGTGGAGCGGTGGGAGGAGCGCGCGCTACGCGAGCGCGGCGATCGCTGGGTTTACGGCTCCGATGAGCTCTACCTCCTCTCGCAGCGGGAGCTTCCGGATGCAGCGCACTACGGAGACTTCCCGCAGATCGAGAACGGCGTCGGTGCGGTGGCGCATCTGCGCAGCCGCGTGGCCGATGCGCTCCGATCCTTCCCGCGTCTCGACGGTCGCCGCATTGGCATAGTGACGGGAACCTCGATGGGAGGCGGGATCGTACAGCGTCTCCTCGGTGACATCACCGCGGTCACGGGCGCGAGCTTCGAGCTGATCGTGCGCGAGAACTCCCTCTTCGGCCCAACCACGACCACCGCCGGTCTTCTGGTGGGCGCCGACATCCGCGCCG
The DNA here is from genome assembly GCA_035700125.1 of Gemmatimonadaceae bacterium. Classification (GTDB taxonomy): domain Bacteria; phylum Gemmatimonadota; class Gemmatimonadetes; order Gemmatimonadales; family Gemmatimonadaceae; genus JADGGM01. The sequence continues at coordinate 5,629 of DASSOX010000313.1, read as the reverse complement.
CGCTCGCCGATCGGCACGATCTCGACATCGCGCTCATCCCCGCTGAGACGATAAACGAGGATGGTGTCTTCCTCGACGACACCTCGTTCATCGCGCTGCGAGAAGAACTCCCGATGCCAGTGTATCCCTCGTACGATTTCATCGATGTACTCGAGGGCGAGGGCGCATCGTCGTCGGTGTCTGCGCGATGAACATTCCGGTAGTTGCCCTCATCGGCCGGCCGAACGTGGGGAAGTCGGCGCTCTTCAACCGTCTCGCTGGAGGTGACGCGGCTATCGTCACCCCGCAGGCGGGAACCACGCGCGATCGCAACTTCGCGCGCGCGGAGTGGAACGGTCGCGCCTTCTGGCTAGTGGATACCGGTGGGCTCACCGACGATCCCAACGTCCCCATGGACGTTGAGATCCGGCGGCAGGTGATGCAGGCGATCGCCGAGGCCGATGTGCTCATGTTCGTGGTGGATGCACAGGCCGGGATACACCCGCAGGACCAGCGGGTGCTGGAGATCCTGCGGGAGTCGGGGAAGCCGTGGCTCGTTGCAGCCAACAAGGTGGATGACCCGCGCACCGCCGACTACTTCGAGTTCTACAATCTCGGGGCAACGGAAGTGCACCCCGTTTCCGCCAAGAACGGCAAGGGTTCCGGCGACCTGCTGGATGCGCTGGTGGAGCGTTTCCCCGAGGGGATGCCCGAGGAGAGCGAAGCGCTTCGTGTGGCGGTGGTCGGGCGGCCGAACGTGGGGAAGTCATCCATCGTGAACCGACTCCTCGGCGAGGATCGGCTCGTGGTATCGGCCACCGCCGGTACGACGCGCGATGCGATAGATACTCCGATGCAGTACCACGGTCGCACGCTCATCTTCATCGACACCGCCGGGCTGCGCCGCCAATCGAAGGTGGACGAGGGGATCGAGTTCTATTCAACGCTGCGCACTCGCCGCGCAATCGAACGCGCCGATGTGTGCGTGCTGGTGATCGACGCAACCGAAGGTCTCGAGAACCAGGATCTCAAGATCGCTTCGATGGCATGGGATCGCGGCGCCGGACTGATCCTGGTCGTCAACAAGTGGGACCTCGTCGAGAAGGGCGACAAGACCGCCGACGAATTCCGGAAGAAGTCCGGGGAGAAGGCGCCTTTCCTGCGCTACGTCCCGTTCATCTTCACCTCGGCACTCACCGGCCAGCGAGTTTCGAAACTGCTCGAGGCGATCATCGCCGTCCAGGGCGAGCGCGAGCGGCGTATCGCCACCGCGCGCGTGAACGAACGGCTCGGCGAATTGGTGGCACGGCTGCAGCCGCCGCAGGCCGCAGGACACGAGGTGAAGCTCAACTACGCTGCGCAGGTGGAGATCGAGCCGCCCACCTTCGCGATCTTCGGCAACCACCCCGAGCTTCTGGCGGAGAACTATCTCCGCTATCTCCAAAACGGCTTTCGCGAGTCATGGGGCTTCATCGGCAGCCCGCTGCGCATAGTGCTCAGACGAAAGGCCGCCTGAATGCCGCCGCTCGTCGGGATTCTCATCGCGTATCTCCTGGGCGGCATTCCAGCGGCATACGTGGCCGGACGGTTGCTCCGCGGGATCGATCTGCGGGAGCACGGCTCCGGGAATCTCGGCGCCACCAACGTCTATCGCGTGCTCGGTGCGAAAGCGGCTATTCCGGTCTTCGCCTTCGACATCGCCAAAGGCGCGGCCGCGGTGGCGATCCTTCCCCGGTTCACGTCGTCACCTGATGCCGCGATCTGGGCGCTGGCATACGGCCTCGCGGCGATAGTGGGCCACATGCGCTCTCCGTATCTCGGGTGGAGCTCGGGCGGCAAGGGCGTTGCCACGGCGCTGGGCGTGTTCGTCGCGCTGGTTCCATGGGCGACGCTCACCGCGCTCGCCGCATGGTTGGCGGTGTTCGCGCTCTCACGCTTCGTGTCGCTCGCGTCGCTCGCGTCGGCTGTGGTGCTGCCCGCCGCCATAGCGACCTTCGACGGAATTCGTTCGCCGGTGTTCGCGCTGAGCGTGGTGGTGGGTCTCGCCGTGTTCTGGACGCATCGCTCGAACATAGACCGACTGCTTCACGGCCAGGAGCAGCGCGTGGGACATGGGAGGACCGCAGCCTGATGCGCTGTGCCGTGATCGGCGCGGGCGCGTGGGGGACCGCGCTCGCCGACCTGCTCGCCCGCAACGAGCACGACGTGCGGCTCTGGGCGTACGAGCCGGATGTGGCCGACGCCATCAACACACGCCACTCCAATCCGCGCTTCCTCCCCGGTGCATCGCTGGTGCGCTCGCTCGTGGGGACCGCATCGCTGGAGCAGGCGCTCGATGGCGCGGAGCTCGTCACTTACGTGACGCCGTCGCACGTTCTGCGCGCGATTGCCCGGCAGGCGGCGCCCCGCACCGCGGACAATGCTACCCTGGTGGTGGCGAGCAAGGGGATCGAGCGACAGACGCTGCGCATGATGAGCGACGTAGTGCGCGAGGAGACCGGTGCCGCCGCCGTCGTCGCGCTCTCCGGCCCGAGCTTCGCCGCCGAAGTCGCGCAGGGACAGCCCACCGCCGTGGTTGCCGCGTCCACCGATCAGGAACGTGCGGTGGCCGTGCAGCTCGCATTCAGCAACGCCGCCTTTCGCGTGTACACGCACGACGACGAGATCGGGGTGGAGTTGGGCGGCGCGCTGAAGAACGTGATGGCCATCGCCACCGGGCTGGCCGAAGGTCTGGGACTGGGCTACAATCCGCGCGCCGCGCTCATCACGCGCGGGCTCGCCGAGATCGCGCGCCTGGGCGACGCGCTCGGCGCCGACCCGCGCACGCTGGCCGGTCTCGCGGGGTTGGGTGATCTGGTGCTCACCTGCACGGGCGCGCTGAGCCGCAATCGCGCGCTCGGCGCGGAAATCGGGAGGGGAGCTACTCTGGAGGAAGCGCTCGCCACACGCGACACCGTGGCCGAGGGAGTCGTGACCACGCAGAGCGCACACGCGCTCGCCGCACGGGAGGGAGTGGAGATGCCGATAGTTTCGGCGGTGCACCGCATTCTTTTCGAGCAGCAGCCGCCGCGCGACGCCATCGACGATCTGATGTCGCGCGAACTGCGGGCGGAGAGTGACACATGAGCGGCAACGAGCCGGTCCAGGAGTTCTACTCCATAGGCGAAGTCTGCGAGCTCACTGGACTCAAGCCGCATGTCCTGCGCTACTGGGAGAGCCAGTTCCGCTTTCTCAACCCGGCGAAGAATCGCTCGGGCAATCGCGTCTACCAGCGACGCGAGATCGAGCTCATCACGCTCGTGAAGCACCTGCTCTACACCGAGAAGTACACGATCGAAGGCGCGCGCCACAAAGTGGACCAGCACCGCAAGAAGGGAGACGTGCGGCCCACCGCGCGCGCCGCGCTGGACCGCGAGACCATCGACATGCTCGAGTCGGATCTGAAGGAGTTGTACGCCTTCCTCGGCGGGGGGAACGAGACCGAGTGACGGAGTCCGTGGCGTGCGTGATCCCCGCGCTCGATGCGGCCGGGACGCTGGTCGCAGTCGTAGGACGACTGCGGGCCGTGCTTCCACGCGCTCTCGTGGTGGTGGTGGACGACGGTTCCGCGGATGCCACGAGTACGGCGGCGCGGGAATGCTGCGACGTGCTCGTGCGCTTCTCGTTGAACCGGGGGAAGGGCGCAGCGCTCCGTGCGGGGACGGCCGCGGCGCTCGAGCGTGGCGTCGGGTCGGTGGTCACGATGGATGCAGACGGGCAACATCCGCCCGAAGCGGCGCTCTCGCTCCTCGATGCGCTCGGGCGAGCCGACATCGCCATAGGCTCGCGCTCGCGAACTGCCGGCATCATGCCGCTGGGGCGACGCATGACCAACGCGCTCGCCAGCGCCGCCGTCGGCGCCATCATCGGAAGCGACATAGCCGACTCGCAGTCCGGCTTCCGCGCCATCCGGAGGGAGGTGCTCGAGCGGGTAGCGGCCCGCGGCGATCGCTACGAGTACGAGACCGACTTTCTCATCCAGGCGGGTCGCGCCGGATTTCGCATCGCGGCAGTGCCGATATCCACGGTGTACGGCGCGGCGAGCCACTTCAGAACCTTGCGCGATTCGACACGCGTGGTTCGCACCATCTGGCGCTACCGCGCCGGAGCGTTTCGCTGAGATGCGGCTGCTCTGCAGCAACGACGACGGCATCCTCGCGCACGGACTCGACTGCCTCGTGCGCGCCGCATCGCGGCTCGGCGAGGTGACGGTGGTCGCGCCTGATCGCGAGCAGAGCGCGACGAGCCACTCGCTCACGCTCCACCATCCCATCAGGCCCGTATCGCGCGGCGAGCGCCGCTACCAGGTAGACGGCACTCCCACGGACTGCGTCATGGTGGCCGTGGAAGCGCTGATGCCCGAGCGCCCCGATTTCGTTCTGAGCGGCGTGAACCACGGGCAGAACATGGGGGAGGATGTGCTCTACTCCGGCACAGTTGCGGCCGCGATGGAGGGAGTCACTCTCGGGATCCCGTCAATAGCCATCTCGTTCGCGGGCGGCGAGCTCCGGGCGCAGCCGGAGATACTCACCGCGCAGATCGACACCATCGCGCGGCTTCTGGCGCACCTCACCTCGCTCGGCAAGATGCCGCGCGACACGCTGCTCAATGTGAACCTTCCTCCACTGCAGCCCGCCGAGATCAAGGGAGTACGCCTCACGCGTCTCGGCCGCCGGGTATACTCCGATTCGCTCGTGCGGATGCGCGACCCGCGCGGACGCGAGATCTTCTGGATCGGCGGCGGGTCCGCCGAGTGGAGCGGAGGATCGGACTCCGATTTTCGATCGGTGGAGGAAGGTTACATTTCCGTCACGCCCCTCACACTCGATCTCACGCACACGCGCATGTTGGCCGAAGCAGACACCTGGTGGATGGAGTTGCCATGAACCACGTCCACGAGCTTCGCGGTGCGAGACGCCGTATGGTGGAGGCTCTTCAGGACGGTGGAATTCGCGACCTCGCCGTGCTCCGTGCCTTCGACGAAGTGCCGCGCCACCTCTTCGTACCCACCGGGATGCGCCACCGCGCGTACGAAGACACTTCGCTTCCCATCGGCCAGGGGCAGACGATCTCGCAGCCCTCCATGCACGCCCGATACCTCGAGCTGCTGGAGCTGACCGGGAACGAGAAAGTCCTGGAGGTCGGTACCGGCTCGGGCTACCAGACGGCGCTGCTGGCGCACCTCGCCTCGCAGGTCTTCTCGATAGAGCGTGTGGCACCCCTCCTCGAGCGGGCGCGCGACGCGATCAGGCAGACGGGTGCGCGCAACGTCTCCGTGCTGGTGGGTGACGGCACGCTCGGCTGGCGCGACTACGGGCCATACGATGCGGTTCTGGTGACCGCCGGGGCACCGGACGTCCCGCGGCCTCTGGCCGAGCAGTTGGCCGAGGGCGGCCGGCTGCTGATCCCGCTGGGCGGGCGCGAGGAGCAGATGCTGACGTTGGTCACACGGCGCGGCGACGCCCTCCAGCGTCGTGACATAGCACCCGCGCGATTCGTCCCGCTGGTAGGAACGTTCGGCTGGGCCGGGTAGCCCCGCGAGATCGGAAGAGCCGGCAGCGGCCTTCCGGCCGCGGGGCTCTTCCCGGAAGTGCTACCCGCGCCCAGTATT
>DASSOX010000312.1:0-5343 GCA_035700125.1 Gemmatimonadaceae bacterium | reverse complement strand
GATCCACATCCCCGGCTCGATCTCCGAGTAGCTCGCACCATCCGCCGTGAGCCGATCGAGGAAACCCTCTGTGTCTTCTTTCGTGACCATGATGGGACTCGGTTGAGGGAAGGGCGAGAGGAAATGGGGGAGAGAGCAGTGAACTGCCGAGGGTTCAGGAGGCAGGGTTCAGGGTTCAGGTTCTACCTACACAACTGTCACCCCCGCGAAAGCGGGGACCCATGTTCGGCCCAGTAAAATGGATTCCCGCTTTCGCGGGAATGACGGCACTCGCTCTCGCGGGAATGACGGCGCTCGCTCTCGCGGGAATGGCTCCGGATGGCGTGCCGGTACCTGTTTCCCGTCTCCTCTCTCCTGTAGTTCCTGAACCCTGAACCCTGCTTCCTGAACCCTGCTCTCCTCCCCTACGGCTTGCCAGCGGATCTGTTTCATGACGACACGACGGGAAGATACGTGAGCACCATGAGGGAGTGAATAGGGACGAGAGCGGGTCAGAGCAGCTTCGCGAGGAAGTGGCCGGTGTGAGAGCGCTGGACGCACGCGACCTGCTCGGGGGTACCGGCGGCAACGATCTCACCGCCGCGCGCGCCGCCTTCGGGGCCGAGGTCGATGATCCAGTCGGCGGTCTTTATCACGTCGAGGTTGTGCTCGATCACCAGCACCGTGTTCCCCTTGTCCACAAGCCGATGCAGCACGCGCAGCAGGAGGCGCACGTCCTCGAAGTGGAGACCGGTGGTGGGTTCGTCGAGGATGTAGAAGGTGCGGCCGGTGTCGCGCTTGGAGAGTTCGGAAGCGAGCTTCACGCGCTGCGCCTCGCCACCCGAAAGAGTGGTCGCACTCTGCCCGAGGTGGATGTAGCCGAGTCCGACTTCCACGAGCGTCTCCAGCTTGTTGCGGATGCGCGGCTGGTTCTCGAAGAAGTGGAAGGCGTCTTCCACGGTCATCTCGAGGACGTCGGCAATGCTGGCGCCGCGGAAGCGAACCTCGAGCGTCTCGCGGTTGTAACGCTTTCCCTTGCACACCTCACACGGCACGTAGACGTCGGGGAGGAAGTGCATCTCGATCTTCACCAGGCCGTCGCCCTGGCACGCCTCGCAGCGGCCGCCCTTCACGTTGAAGGAGAACCGCCCCGGACCGTAGCCGCGGATCTTCGCCTCCGGCAGCTCGGCGAAGAGCTCGCGGATCGGTGTGAAGAGCCCCGTGTACGTTGCCGGATTGGAGCGCGGGGTGCGACCGATCGGGCTCTGGTCTATGTCGATGACCTTGTCGATGTGCTCGAGGCCGAGGATGCGATCGTGCTCACCAGCGATCACACGTGCGCGGTAGAAGTGCCGCGCCAGCGAACGGTGGATCACGTCTTCCACCAGAGTCGACTTCCCCGAGCCCGACACTCCGGTCACTGCCACGAAGGTGCCGAGCGGAATCTCGACGTCGAGGTTCCTCAGGTTGTGCGCCCGAGCACCCTCCACTCGAAGCGCGCGCCCATGGGCCGGCTTCCGCCGCTCGGCGGGGACTTCCACCATCGTGCTGCCATTCAGATAGCGGCCGGTGAGTGACTCCGGGTTCGCCGACACCTCCTCCACCGTCCCCTCGGCCACGACCAGGCCACCGTGGCGGCCGGCGCCCGGGCCGAGGTCTATGAGGTAGTCGGCCTCGCGCATCGTCTCTTCGTCGTGCTCCACCACGATCACGGTGTTGCCGAGGTCGCGGAGCTGACGCAGCGTGGCGAGGAGACGCGCGTTGTCGCGTTGGTGGAGACCGATGGACGGCTCGTCGAGGATGTACAGAACGCCCACCAGGCGCGAGCCAATCTGCGTCGCGAGCCGGATGCGCTGCGCTTCGCCGCCCGAGAGCGATTCGGCGGAGCGGCTCAGCGTGAGGTAATCGAGCCCCACGTCGACCAGGAAGCGCAGACGGTCGCGCACCTCTTTCAGAATGGGTCCCGCGATCCCGGGATCCAACCCCGGTCTGCCGTTCGAGCGTACGGGGATCCCGCTGAAAAACTCGAGCGCATCCACCACCGAGAGCTCGCCCACCTCGCCGATGTTGCGATCGCCTATCGTGACAGCGAGGGACTCGGGGCGGAGGCGGCGTCCGCCGCAGACGCGGCAAGGCGCCTCGATCATGTGCGCCTCGAGCTCGGTACGCACCGCGTCGGACGATGTATCCGCGTAGCGGCGCTCGATGTTCGCTATCACGCCCTCCCAGGCACTCTTGTACTCGCCGCGAAACTTCCCCGACTCCATGCGGATGGTGGTCCGCTTTCCGCCGGCTCCGTGGAGGATGACGTCGCGCACCTTGGCCGGGAGCTCACCCCACGGAGTGTTGAGGTCGAACTGAAACTGCTTCGCGAGCGCGGGGAGAATGGACTTCCGGAGATGCCCCGACGGCTCCCCCCAGGGGAGGATGACTCCCTCGAGGATGGAGATCCGGGGATCGCCGAGGATCAGCTCCTCGCTCACTTCCATCCGCGTACCGAGGCCGCCGCACTGGGGGCAGGCACCGAAGGGCGAATTGAAGGAGAACTGGCGCGGCTCGAGTTCCGGAAGCGATGTGCCGCAGGCGGGACAGCCGTAGCGCTCGGAGAAGATCTGGCTGGTGGGACCGCCGTCTTCGGCGTCGCGATGAAGCACCACCTCAACCAGCCCGTCGGCCAGCTTGAGCGCGGTTTCTATTGAATCCGTGAGCCGGCCGCGGTCGTCGGCGCGCACCACAAGGCGGTCCACTATCACCGAGATCGTGTGGTTCGTGGACTTGGCAAGCTTGGGCGGCTTGGCCAGCTCGACCTGCTTCCCGTCTACCATGGCGCGAACGAAGCCCTGCTTCCGCGCCGACTCCAGGAGGTCGCGAAACTCGCCCTTCCGTCCCCGGACCAGCGGGGCCAGAACTTCTATTCGCGCGTCGGCCGGCCAGGTGAGGACCGTGTCGGCAATCTGGCTGGCGCTCTGCCTTTGGACGGGCCGGCCGCATTTGGGGCAGTGAGGGACGCCGGCTCTGGCGTAGAGGAGACGAAGGTAGTCGTAGATCTCGGTAACCGTCCCCACCGTGGAGCGGGGATTGTGACCGGCCGACTTCTGCTCTATGGAGATCGCGGGGGAGAGGCCTTCGATGGCATCCACATCGGGCTTCTCCATGAGGCCCAGGAACTGCCGGGCGTAGGCCGACAAAGACTCGACGTAGCGCCTCTGCCCTTCGGCGTAGATCGTGTCGAAGGCGAGCGAGGACTTCCCCGAGCCCGAAAGCCCCGTGATGACCGTGAGGCGGTCGCGTGGGATCGCAATGTCGATATTGCGCAGATTATGCTCGCGGGCCCCGCGGACTATCAGCTTTTCTTCGGGCATAGCCTGATAAAAGTGGTCGCCATCTGTGTTCGAAACAAGGGACGGGGTGCGGCGGCTTGCCTCGAGGCGTCTGGATCGTCATTTCGGGATGAGACAGCACACACATCTGAAGCCGGCTGAGAGGTTAGATTGCGAGCCTTCTCACCCCATTCTGAATCGCCATGCCGCAAACAGATGCCCTCGTAGTACTCACCACGGTCTCCAACGCCGAAGAGGCGGTGTCCCTTATACGGACGCTGCTGGAACGCCGGCTGATAGCGTGCGGAACGCTCCTCCCAGGGTCGCGTTCGCTCTATCGCTGGAACGGGAAGGTCGCAGACGAGGAGGAAGTGGTGGTGCTGCTGAAGACGCGCATGGCGCGCCTGGAGGCGCTCGAGGAATCGTTCGCGGAGCTGCATCCGTACAACGTGCCGGAGTTGCTCGCGGTTCCTGTCGCGGCCGGGTTGAGCAAGTACCTCGGCTGGATAGCGGACGAGACCTCGCTCTCTCTCGTATAGGTCCCGAGTGGGGGGAGCGCTCGCTCCCTCCGGTCCCGCAGAATGAGAGGCCCCGCGTTGCGCCGGTATCGAGCGCAGCGCGGGTGGAAGCGCGATGAGCCGCCGCGCCGCGATCGCGCTCGGCATAGTGGCGCTCTGGCTTGCCGGGATCGCCGCGCTGACGAAGCGCGAGCTCTTCCGCGCCGAGGATCAGATCCTGGCCGAAGCCGCGCTGCGCGTGGCGCCAGGTGCGCTCTACTACACGGTCAGAGAGAACGGGAACCGGATAGGCTTCGCGTCTTCCACGATAGACACGACCGTAGTCTCGTTCGTACTGTCGGATCTGCTCATCACGAGCAGGGCTGATACTGCGCAGGGCGCGAAGGGCCGGCGTCGCTTCGCCGCGCGCTCCATCGCGACGCTCACTCGTGGGCTGCGCCTCTCGCGGTACAGCTATCAGACTCGCGGCGCGGGTACATCGAGCGCCACGGGCGTGGTGTATGGCGACACGCTCCTCGAGCTGACGCGCTCGCTCAACGGCGAGGCGCCCGACACCGCGCGGATGGCACTGCACGGCGCGCCGCTGGTGCCTGGCATGCTTCCCATGTTCGTGGCGCTGGTGGACAAACCGTCGCCCGGCACGAGCAGAACCGCGACCGTCTTCGATCCCACTCTCGACACGCTCACCACGGCCACCGTGCACGTACTGGCCGAGTCGCTTTTCGTTGTGGTGGACAGTGCCGTGATGGAGGCCGGGACGCGCCGCTGGCTCCCCGCGCACAGTGACACAGTGCGCGCCTGGAAGATGGAGCAGCAGGGGGGCGGCATCATAAATGGCTGGTTCGACGAACGCGGCCGGCTGGTGGAGGGAGAGCCGATCCCCGGCATCACCATGCACAGGACCGCATACGAGATCGCTTTCGACAACTGGCGTCACGGTATCCCGGAGAGCAAGGATCGATGATCACGCTACGCTCACTGACCAAGCGATACGGCCCATTCACCGCCGTCGATTCAATAGACCTCGAAGTAGCGAAGGGGGAACTGTTCGGATTTCTCGGTCCCAACGGAGCCGGCAAGACGACCACACTGCGCATGATCGCGGGGATACTCCGGCCCACATCGGGCAGCGTGATCGTGGGCGGCGTGAACATCGCCGAGCATCCCGCGGCTGCGAAGGCGAAGCTCGGCTTCATCCCCGATCGGCCGTTCATCTACGAAAAGCTCACCGGAGCCGAATTTCTCCGCTTCGTGGCGGGGCTGTACGACCAGAGTGGTCCGGTGATCGAGAAGCGGATGGACGAGCTGCTCTCGCTCTTCGATCTGTTCGAGTGGAAGGACGAGCTGGTGGAGAGCTACAGCCACGGGATGCGGCAGAAGCTGATCATCTCGAGCGCGTTTCTTCACAGACCCGAGGTCGTGGTGGTGGACGAGCCGATGGTGGGGCTCGATCCCAAGGCGGCGCGGATACTCAAGGATCTGTTCCGGGAGTACACGCGCCGTGGGCACACGATCATGATGTCCAC
>DASSOX010000311.1:0-32020 GCA_035700125.1 Gemmatimonadaceae bacterium | reverse complement strand
GCGTTTCCGCCCCCCCCGCCCCCCCCGCCCCACTCGCTGGAAGGCGCAGCTCGATCTCCTTTCGCAGCGCCTCGAGATACTCCGCCACCGGCACTGTCTTCCTTACCGCGATCGAGAAGTCGCAGTACGAACAGCGCCGCGCGCAAAATGGCACGTGCACGTAAATGTGGCGGGGAGAAGGCATACGTGAAGATTACTATGAAGCGGAGGGAGAAAGCAGACAGCAGCATGCAGAGGGGAGAAAGCAGTGAACCGCCTACGGAACCCTCTCGGACCCGCCGCGCCTCCTGAACCCTCGCAACTCCTGCTTTCTGCTGTCTGCCTCTCTTTCACCTCCCGGCCCTGACCTCCCCAGTCAGGTCGCAGACGACGGCGCCGCGGAGCTCGAGGGTGGTGACGGCTGCGAGGCAGTCGCGGGTGGGGAGGCCGGAGAGTGCGGCGAGGGAGTCCAGGGCGGCGGGGCCGAGTGCAAGGACGTCGAGAACGCGGCGCTCGGCGGGGGTACGCGGCTCGGGGGCGGACGACGCGGGGGCGGAGATCCCCATGATGAACAGCGCGTCGGCAATGCTCGTGATGACGTTGGCTCCGTCACGCAGGAGGAGATTGCTCCCGGCGCTCTGCGGCGAGTCTACCGGCCCTGGGACGGCGGCCACTGTGCGGTGGAGATCGGTGGCGTGTTCGGCAGTTATCAGTGCGCCGCTCCGAAGCGGAGCTTCCACAACGATTGTCGCCTTCGCGATTGCGGCGATGATGCGGTTGCGCTTGGGGAACGCAGAGGTGGTTGCGCGGCTCCCTGGCGGCTCCTCGGACACGAGGAGACCGGTTCTGGCGATCTCGGCTTGTAGAGATCGGTGCGCGAGTGGATACACGACGTCCAGCCCGGTTCCGAGCACGGCAGCCGTGCGCCCACCCGCCTCGAGCGTGGCTCTGTGCGCTATCGCATCGACGCCGCGCGCGAGCCCGCTCACCACCGCTATCCCCGCTCTCGCGAACGCGCCGGCCAGATCGCGGGTAACGCGCTCTCCGTATGGCGTGGCGCGCCGCGTTCCGACGATCGCGACCGATGGTGCGAGGAGCAGCGAAAGATCGCCGAGGCAGAATAGGGATGGGGGTGGATCGTGCAGCTCGAGGAGTGGAGGCGGGTAGATGTCGTCGTCAGCCACGATGAGCGTCGCGCCGCCTGCAGCGCTTTCCTGGATTATCTCATCCGCCTCCGCGAGAGCAGCGGTGCGGGCGACGCCGTCAGCGACGGCATCGAATGCTTGCGACGCGGACCCGAATTGTGCACGCAGCTCGCGATATCGTACTGCTCCTATTCCGGGGAGGAGCGAGAGCGCGAGCGCTGAGCGCCGCGTCGCGGAATCAGGGGAGCGCGGCGTCCTCCGGCCTCACGTTCTCGCTGCGATTGATCTTCTGCAGCTCTCGCCAGAAGGCGGCGAGAAGCTCTTCGAGTCCCTGCCGCGCGGCCGCACTCACGGCCATAACGGCGAAGGCGTCTGGCGCACTGATGGGCGGCGGCTCGAGGTCGCCCAGAAGATCCATCTTGGTGAACACTACACAGTGCGGTTTCTCGGCGAGTGCCGCGGAGTAGCTCGCCAGCTCGTCGCGCAGGCCGTCGTACTCGGTTTGCCAGTCCACGGCATCTACCGGGATGAGCAGAGCGAGCATCCGCGTGCGCTCGATGTGACGGAGGAAGTCGTGTCCGAGTCCGCGTCCTTCGTGCGCGCCCTCGATAATACCAGGGATATCGGCCGCCACGAAGGTACGGTGATCGCTGAGCTGCACGACGCCCAGGTTGGGTGAGAGCGTGGTGAAGGGATAGTCGGCGATCTTGGGCTGAGCGGCGGAAATGACGGAGAGGAGAGTGGACTTGCCGGCGTTGGGCTGCCCCACCAGGCCCACGTCGGCGATGAGCTTGAGCTCCAGCTCGAGCTTGCGGCTCTCGCCCTCCTCTCCGGGTTGCCACTCGCGCGGCGCGCGGTGTGTGGCAGTGGCGAAGAATGTGTTGCCACGTCCACCACGCCCACCACGCGCCACGACTACTTCGTCGCCGTCGGCCAGCACGTCGCCAATCACCTCTCCGGTGTCCACATCGCGGATGAGCGTACCCGGTGGCACCGGAAGCACCACGTCCTGACCCGATCGGCCGGTCATGTTCGAACCCATACCGTGCTCGCCGCGCTCCGCGACGAATCGGGTGCGGTATGTGTAATCGAGGAGCGTCGCGAGGTTGGAGTCGCCGCGGATGATCACATCGCCACCGCGCCCGCCATCGCCACCGTCCGGGCCTCCCTTCGGCACGCGATGCTCGCGGCGGAATGACGTGGCGCCGGAGCCGCCCGTGCCCGCCTCCACACTTATCTCGACTCGGTCTATGAATGACGTCACAGCGTTCGCACCCGGTTCCAGAGGTGAGTGAAGCGGTGGGCCGCCTCGGCGTCCACGTGCTCGGCGACGATGTCCAGCGTGTCCTGGATCGCCGCGGCCGATGCGCCAGCGTTGAGCGCGCCGTGCAGGTGAGCGTGGAGCTGCCGCTCCTGCTCGAGCACACCACATACCGCTACGATGCAGAGCTCACGCCGCGAGAGGTCGAGCCCCGGCCTCCCGAGGAGCTTGCCGTAGCCTTCGACGATCATCCATTCGTCGAGCGCCGGATGCAGCTCGCGAATGTTGGCGCGGAGCCGATCGTATGCGGCGCCGTACACCGTTGCGCAGGTCGCCTCGCCCCGCGCGCGCCAGCTCTCGTAGCGATCGCCACTCGAATCGGAGTCGGAACGGGGCGCCGGGATCCCGGACGCTCTGCGCCACTCGCGGGCCGCGTTCAGTGCACGTGGAAAACCAGCGAAGATGTAGCTCTGCAGGATCAGCTCCTCCACCCACTCCGGGTTCACGCTCGTTGATGCGGCTCGCCGCATGGCGGTTCGAAGCTCCGTCTCGCGCGCGGTGGCGATCATGATGCTCAGCTCCACCAGCTCGCGCGTGGCTGCATCGAGTCCACCAACTGTAATATCGTTCGCGGCCAGCTCCCGCATCGAAGCGTCGCCCTGCGGAGCGCTGTTGCGCGACATCACTCCTCCACGTGAACCTCGCCCACCTGAACGCCGCGCGTGTTGTACGTAGGTGTGCGAAGGAAGGGAGCGAGTCGAGCCGGGAGCTCGTCTGGAAGCACGTCGAGCATCTGCAGGAGTCGGAGTACGGCCGGGTACTGCGCGCGAGCAGATCCGTCCTCCACCTTCACGGCCAGCGCGATCCCGGCGTCCAGCGCCGCGATTGTGTGAACGCCCTCTGCGCCAACCTTCGCCAGCACACTTCCACCCGTCTCCTCCATGAGCACGGTGTCGAAGCGATCGGTGCCGCCCACGAGGAACGGGTGCGTGAGCATCGCGCCAACGATCCGCGCGGGCACCTCCTCGTTGCGCCGCGCGGCGGCACCCAGACGTGCGAAGGCGCGAGCCATGGACTGCAGCGGCAGGCCGAAAGCGATGACGCCGCAGCCATCGGTGGCCTGAACGATCTTCTCGACGGGCACGCCGCTCCAGAGCGAAACGCGTTCGAGCGCGTGCTGCTGCACTGGATGGCAGACGGCCTCGTAGCCGAGCGTGGGCCACCCCGTCTCATGCGCGAAGGCCAGCATGGCCGCGTGCTTCCCAGAACAGTTGTTGTGCAGCCGCGTCGGGGGCAGCCCCTCCTGCTGCAGCGCGCGCTGGCCGCGTCTGGTTAGCGGCTCGTGCGGACCGCAAGCCAGGTCGCCCTCTTCCAGCCCGATCGACTCGAGCATCGCTCTCGCGAGCTCCACGTGCTCCGGCTCGCCGCCGTGCGACGCGCACGCGAGAGCCAGCTCCTCGACGCTCCAGTCGAGATCATCCAGCTTCCCCGACTCCACGAACGCCATCGCCTGGAAGGGTTTCGCGCAGGAGCGCCAGAGAGTTGCCATCGCTGGGTCGCGCGCCGATCCGAGGAGCCTTCCATGTTCGTCCACGACCGCCGCGTGCACACGGTGCCTCGCTTCCACGAGTCCTCCCCGCGTAGCCACGACATCCAGCTCGTATCGCATCACCGTACTCTGCCCCCGGATAGTTGACCGGCGCCGCCCGTCGAGGGCGGGCGCCCCATTCGGTGAAAGGTACATGAACACCGGTTCCGGCAGGTACTCCCCTGACGCACCGCGCCCTGACGCGCTAGAAGATGCGCACCATCCCCTTCGTGTACTTCCTGGGGTTGGTACGCAGATCCTCGAGGATTGCGTTGAGGTCCGTGAGCGTCTTGTTCAGCTGATCGTAGAGCTCCTGGTCGGTGAGGATCCGGGCAGCGAAGCCGTTCCCGCTGGTGGCCAGCCCGAGAACGGAGTCCGCCGCCGTCGCCGCGCTGAGCATCCGCGTGTAGAGAGTGTCGTCGTGCAGGAGGCGGCCCATCGTCCCCTCGGTGGACTGCATCTGCGTGAGCACGCTGTCCAGGTGTAGCGTGACGCTGGCCAGGTTGTCGTAGAGCGTCGGGTCGTCCATGAGCCGGCCGAGCGTGCCGTTGGGCTTCTGCATCCTGGCCAACAGCCGATTCATGGCGGTGAGGCTCGTCGTGAGCTGGTCGTACAGCGAGCGATTGGTAAGGAGCTGCCCCATGGTGCCCTCCCCGCTCACCATGCCGCTCGTGATGTTTCTGAGGTCGTGCGTGAGGAGCACCAGGTCGCCTACCGCCGCCGACGCCTTCTCGATCACCTGTTCATAGTCCAACGCCGGAACGTTGGGCACCGTGTCACCCGGCGTAAGTACCGCATAGCGCGGCGTTCCCGGCGAGATGTCGAGCACCTTGTCGCCGAGGAGACCGAGACTCTTGAGCTTCACTTTCGAGTCTCCGCGAACCTGATCGCGCAACTCGGAGTTCATCTCCATCACCACGAGCAGATTCCTCGTCGTATCGCCGTCGGGCGGCAGGAACTCGATGCGCTTCACCACTCCGGCAAGCTGTCCGGCGACGGTCACCGAGCCGCCTTCCCGGAGACCATTCGCGTTCTGCAGGAGCGTGACGAGGTCGTAGTGCTTCGTGAAGAGATTCGCCGCTTCGCCGAGCTTCACCACGGCCACTACCAGGATGGCGAGCGCCGCGAGAATCATGGCGCCCACTTTCAGTTCGTCCCACGTTATGAACTTCGATCGCTTCATGATCGAGCTCCACTTCGAGCGGCCGCGCCGGCGGCTCGCCTGTCAGAGATCGCCGAGGAAGTCACGGATGTAATGGTCCTTGCTGGCAGCCATTTCGTCGGGCGCACCGAGAAACACGATTCGCTTGTTCGCCAGCAGCGCGATGCGCGTGGCGACCTGGAATGCCGAGCGCATGTCGTGCGACACCACCACGCTCGTGACGCCCTTCTCGCGCTGGAGCTTGCGAATGAGACGCGAGATCGTGCCGGTGGTCAGGGGGTCGAGCCCGGATGTAGGCTCATCGTAGAGCAGGATGGCCGGGTCGTTGGCGATGCCGCGCGCGACTCCCACGCGCTTCTTCATCCCGCCGGAGAGCTCCGCCGGCAGTTGCTCCATCACCTTGTCGGGGTCGAGGTCCACGTACTCCAGCTTCTGCCGCACGCGCTCCTCGATCTCGTCGTCATCCAGATCCGTGTGCTCGCGCAGTGGATAGGCGACGTTCTCGAACACCGACATCGAGTCGAAGAGCGCCGCGCCCTGGAAGACCATCCCCATCTTCTGCCGGACTTCGAGCGCTTCCTCGAAGCTCAGATCGTTGATCCTCTCTCCGTCTATCAGGACGTCGCCCTGGTCCGGGACGAGGAGGCGAAGCATCAGCTTGAGAATCGTGGATTTTCCCGTTCCCGATTCTCCGGCTATCACGAGCGTTTCGCCACGCGCCACCTTCAGCGAGATGTCGTCCAGCAGCGGCGTGTCGAAGGAGAGATAGACGTGCGACAGCTCGATGACGGGTGTGGCGTCCGGGTCGTGGTCGCTCCTCTGCTCGCGCGGCGCGCTATCCATCGCATTATCGAAGTCCTCCTCGCGCACGGCCGTCCGATCGCGGTCGATCTCCTCGCGCACCCGGTCGCCTGTCATGGGAGGATGTATAGCAGGATCTGCGTCATGAAGTAGTCGGTGGTGAGTATCAACACGCTGGCCGTCACCACCGTGCGGGTCGTCGACTTCCCCACCCCTTCCGTCCCACCCGATGTCTCGAGTCCGAAGTAGCAGCCGGTGATCGAGATTATCGCGCCGAACACGAAGGGCTTGAAGAGCCCCTGGATGAAATCGGTGGGGACGTAGTGCAGGACGAAGCCGCCCGCGGCGATCTGCTCCCATACCGTTCGCCAGTAGAGCGATGTCGGAATCCCCACGTACAGCGAGGCGATGACGTTGCCCCCGAAGATCCCGACGAGATCCGCGAGGATCGTGAGCACGGGCATCATCACCAGCGCTGCCAGAAGGCGTGGCGTCACGAGCTTCTTGATCGGATCCGTACCGAGGGTGTTGAGCGCATCGATCTGCTCGGTGACGCGCATCGAGCCGATTTCCGCTGCGATCCCCGATCCCACCCGGCCCGCCACCATGAGCCCCGCCAGCACCGGACCGAGCTCGCGGATCATGGACGCCGTCACCAGGCGACCGAGGTACATGGTCGCTCCGAACTGCGCCATCTGCACGGAGAACTGGAGCGCCAGTACCATCCCCGTGAAAAAACCGGTGAGGAGAACGATGCCGAGCGACTGTACACCGATGGAATCCATCTGCTGGACCACGTCGCTCCCGTAGAACGGGCGCGCCACGATGAAGCGGACGGCGTTCCACGCGAGGACGAAGTAACTCTGAACCCCATGGACCGCGCGCTTGGCCGCTTCATTCAGCCGTTGGAGTGGGTGGAACAATCGGTGGCTGGTGTAGGTTGCGACGTCCGATGATCTTCGCGCACGCGGGCGTCGAACCGGCGGCGGCGCGAGCGCGTGACGTACTGGGCAATTGGCGTGCCCGAGGATGAAGCGCCATCTGCCGCGCGCTCACACCACGGATAGTGCGTTTCAATCTACGCGGAAGACTGCTGCTTCCTGCAAACTCGCCCGATCGATAGCTTACCTCGCGTCATGCCCCACTCGCAATCACCAACCGGCCGTCCTTCGCTCGAGCGCGACCGCCTCCGGGAGCTGCTTCGCGCCGCGGAGGGGCGTCGCGTCGCCATCGTCGGCGACGCCATGCTGGACGTCTATCTTCACGGCGACGTGGAGCGCATCTCGCCCGAGGCGCCGGTGCCGGTGGTGCGGGTGCGCGGGCGGCGTTTCGCACTCGGCGGCGCCGCCAACGTCGCGCAGAACGTCGTCGCCCTTGGCTCCCGTTGCGAGCTGGTGGCGACCATCGGACGCGACGCTAGTGGCGCCACGCTCAGGGAGATGCTCACCGCGATCGGCAGCGGCTCTCGGTCGCTCATCGACGTGGAGCGCCCCACCACCACGAAAACCCGCATCCTCGCTCGCGTGCAGCAGGTGGTCCGCTTCGACGAAGAGGAGGACCACGACGTGCAGGGCGACGATGTGAGCCGGGTCCTGAACGCCGTGGAGTGTGCCATCGAAGACGCTGAGGCGCTGGTACTGGAAGACTACAACAAGGGCGTCCTGGTGAGCGCCGTGATCGAGCGCGCGGTCGCGCACGCGCGCTCGCGCGGGATCCCGATCGTGGTGGATCCCAAGTACAGGAATTTCTTCAGCTACGCCGGCGCCACCGTCTTCAAGCCGAATCGGCGCGAGTTGGAATTGGCGCTCGGTGCGGCAGTGGATCTCGACCATCCGCGAACGCTTCCAGAAACTCTGGAGCGGCTGCAGGTGGCTAATCTCCTCCTCACACTCGGCGAGAGCGGCATGGCGCTCATCGGCTCCGACGGCGCCATACACAAGGTCCCGACCACGGCGCGCGAGGTCTACGATGTGGTCGGCGCCGGAGACACGGTCACGGCGTATCTCGCCGCGATGCTGGCAGCGGGCGCGGAGCCGCGCGAGGCGGCGGAGGTCGCGAACTTCGCCGCTGGAGTGGAGGTCGGGAAGCTCGGCGCGGCCACGGTCAGTCCGGGCGAAGTGCTCGAGGCGTTCGACGAATATCAGGAGCGCTCGGCGCCGCGCTGATCGTCATGGCGAAGACCCACGCGCCCGATCGTGAAGGCGCGCCGCGACCGTGACCGTGCGGGGCGGCCGCTCGCTCCTACCAGTCATCGAGCGGGAGCTCCGATGTTATCCGGGCGAGATCGGCGCGCAGCCACTCGAAACGCAGGCCGCCGGCGCTGAGTGCCATGGCCGCCGCGTTGGAGCTCGACGACTGGCGGAAGTGGGCGAAGAAGCGACCCACCCCGCTGCGGCGCGGTGGCAGTGCGCCGAGCAGCAGGTGCACGCCGCCCACGGCGTCCTGGTTCAGCCGCTTCGCCTCCGAGATCGCGCGCGAGAGGAGGCGTCTTCCAGCAGAGGAAAGTCCGAGCGTTTCCGGATCGGCGTCTATGGGATCGCGGATTCCGGTACCCGCCTGCTCCATCTTGCGACACAGCACTCCGAGATCGGCGAAGGAGCGCCTCAGGTACGGGAGCGCGGCACTCTCTCCTTCACGCACGATGCCGAGGACTATGTGCCGCGGCTCGACCACGCGGTCGCCGAGACGCGCGGCTTCGGCGCGCGCCAGCTTGAGCGCTCGCCGCGCGTGATAGTTGAGAGGGTACGACGGTGATGATGCCATTGATGGACGTTGTGGTGCTGCGACCAGTGCACGTGCTGCACCGGGAATCTGGCACGCGGGTCTGGTATCAGTTAGCTTGAAGCGATTCCGGGCCCTTAGCTCAGTCGGTTAGAGCAGCGGACTCATAATCCGACGGTCGCAGGTTCGAGTCCTGCAGGGCCCACTACCACGCAGTCCATTGCACTGTTAGAATTGGAAACTTGTTCGCCAGGATTTTCTCCGGGCGTCCGGTCGCGTAGCTCAGCTGGTTAGAGCGCTGGTCTCACATACCAGAGGTCCGGGGTTCGAGTCCCTGCGCGACCACTGCCTTACCCCCGCGCCGCTCAGGCGCCCTGCTCCACCTTCCTGATCCCGCCGCCATCACTCGCCCGCTCGTACCTCGAGCCGCAGGCGGAGCAGCGCACACCCTTCGAATCATCCAGATCCGCGCCGATCGGCAGCCGCTCGCCGCAGGCGCACATCCAGCCGATCACGCGAGCAGGCACGCCGGCCACCAGCGCGTATGCGGGAACACTGCGCGTGACCACCGCGCCCGCGGCCACGAATGCGTACTCGCCGAGATCGTGCCCGCACACGATCGTTGCGTTCGCGCCTATGGAAGCGCCGCGCTTCACGAGCGTCGAGCGATACTCGTGCTTGCGCGATACGTGGCTGCGCGGATTGATCACGTTGGTGAACACGGCCGAAGGTCCGAGGAAGACGTCGTCCTCGCAGTGCACGCCCTCGTAAATGCTCACGTTGTTCTGGACCTTCACGTTGCGTCCGAGAACCACGCCCGGCATCACGACCACGTTCTGGCCCAGTGAGCACTGCTCACCGATTTCGGCGCCCTTCATGACGTGGCAGAAGTGCCAGATCCTGGTGCCCCTCCCCACCACGGCGCCGTCGTCCACGTAGCTCGACTCGTGAACGAGCGCGCCTCCCGGCAGCTCGCGCATCTGGCTCATGCGCGAGCCGTACGCGTCAGCGCCGCCTCCCGGCGCCGCCGAGGGCCGCTGCGGAGTCCGGGTCGCGCGAGAAGGTGCGGAGCGGGAGCGCGATCTGGCACTCGGAGCGCGCGGACTCGTAGATGGCGAGGATCAGTTCCAGCGACTTGCGCCCCTCGCGACCATCGGTGTCGGCCGCGGCTTCGTGGCGCAGCGCCTTGACCACGTTCTCGTAGTACGGCTTGTGGCCGGAGCCGTAGACCGAGAGCGGGTTCGGTGCCGCCTTGAGCAGCTCTGCCTCGCGATCGATGTCGTCGTACTCGGCGAAGTCCCAGTGATCGATCCGGTTGAGCGCCGTGCCGCCAACCTTCACCGAGCCGCGCTCGCCGATTACGGTAATCGAGCCCTCCATGTTGCGCGGGTAGGTCAGCATGGTGACCTCGATCGTCCCCAGGGCGCCATTGCGGAAGTGGAGGAGTGCGATCCCGGTGTCCTCGCTCTCGATCCTGCGTGCGAGCGTGGCCGTTCTCGCCACCACCGATTCCACCGGTCCCACGAGCCACTGGATCATGTCCACGTAGTGGCTCGCCTGGTTCATGAACGCCCCTCCGTCGAACTCCCACGTGCCGCGCCAGGGGGCGAGGTCGTAGTAGGACTGCGGGCGGTTCCAGCGCACAGTGGTGTTGGCGAGGTAGATGCGGCCGAAGCGGCCCATCTCCACCGAGCGCTTGAGGAGCTGGATCGCCGGGTTGAGCCGGTTCTGCTTTACCACGAAGAGCTGCACGCCCGCCTCGTCGCACGCGCGCACGAGCGCGTCGGCATCCTCGAGGCGGGTGGCCATCGGCTTCTCCGAGATGACGTGCATCCCGCGCTCTGCCGCCATGATCCCGTGGCGCGGATGCAGGCCGCTCGGTGTGCACACGGCCATGATGTCGGCCGGGACTTCGTCGAGCATGGCGGAGTAGCTGGCGAACCAGGGCACGCCCCACTTCTCACCGGCCGCACGCGCGCGCTCCTCCACCTCGTCGCTGACTGCGACGAGTCGCAACGCAGGCAGACTCGCGATCGCGTCGAGGTGTCGCTCGCTGATGCGACCGCAGCCTACCAGTGCTATGGGGTACTGCTGCGAAGCGGCGCCGTTCTCAGGCACGGGCCGCCACCGCCGCTGGCTGTTCCAGCCTGGGTGCGTCGCTCCGCGCGCAGGCGTTGCGCGTATCGATGACGATCGACGCCAGCTGGCAAACGCGCGCGTAGTCGATCACGGAGTGATCGGTCACGACGATCACTGCATCGGCGTCGCGCAGGAGCTCATCGGTGAGCGGTACCGACTTCCCCACCGCTCCGGGCGGAGTGTGGCCGTCGTCCACGATCTCCTCGATGTACGGATCGTGGAAGCTGACTCTGGCGCCCTTCCTGACGAGGAGGTCGAGGATCTCGAGTGCTGGAGATTCGCGCAGATCATCGATGTCCTTCTTGTACGCCACGCCGAGCACGAGCACGCGTGAACCGCGCAGTGGCTTCGCAACCTCGTTGAGCGCGTCGGCTACCTTCCCCACCCAGAACGCCGGCATCTCGGTGTTGATCTCGCCGGCCAGCTCGATCATGCGCGTCTTGTAGTGCAGGGTGCGCATCTTCCAGGCGAGGTAGTGCGGGTCGAGCGGAATGCAGTGGCCACCGAGGCCCGGGCCCGGCACGAACTTCATGAAGCCGAACGGCTTCGTGGACGCCGCGTCTATCACTTCCCACACGCTCACGCCGAGCTTGTCGCAGATCACGGCCATCTCGTTCACGAGGCCGATGTTGATCATGCGGAAGGTATTCTCGAGGAGCTTCGCTAGCTCCGCCGCCTCGGGTGAGCTCACCGGAACGATCTCGTCTATGAAGCGCTCGTAGAGAAGCTTCCCGAGCTCGGTGCAGCGTGGCGTGACGCCGCCCAGCACCTTCGGAGTGTTCCTGGTGTGCCAGCGCGCGTTCCCCGGATCCACGCGCTCGGGCGAGAAGCAGAGGAAGAAGTCCTCGCCCACCGTGAGCCCCTTGCGCTCGAAGGTGGGGAGCAGCACCTCGCGTGTGGTGCCTGGATATGTTGTGGATTCCAGAACGATCAGCTGGCCCGGTCGGAGCGCCTCGGCAACTGCCTCGGTGGCGGCGACCACGAAGGACATGTCGGGATCCTTCGTCTTGCCCAGCGGCGTCGGCACGCAGATGGAGATCACGTCGCATTCGGCGAGCCGCGACATGTCGAGCGTGGCCTGCAGGAGTCCCTTTTCGCGGAGAGCGGCCACGTCACCGGCGGCCACGTCGCCGATGTGGCTGCGCCCGGCGTTGACTCCATTCACGACCTGCTCCGATTTCTCGAAGCCGATGACCCGGAGGCCCGCCTTCCCCATCTCCACTGCCAGCGGGAGGCCGACGTATCCGAGTCCGACTACACCGCAGACCGCGTCACCATCCCGTATGGTCCGCGAAAGCGCTTCGTATGTACTCATGTATTCATGATAATTGGCGCCGCAGACCGGCGCGGCCAGTAACTTCGGGAGTCTCTCGGCAGTCCTTCCCGTGTATGACTCCTAGCGCGCCGTTCACGAAACCGCGCCGGCGCGCGCGCACCGGCCAACCGCCAGAAACTAACGGGAGCCGATTGAGCGATCAAGCGAAGAGCTACCCCCTTCCACTGGCGGGCACAGGCATCAATTCGCTGGTTCCCTGTTCCCGCGGCAGCGGCTGTCCGTTGGGAGTGGATGTACCTGCGATGGCCGACGCGCTCCGCACCGGCGCCCGTGAAGCCGCCTACCGCATAGCGCGGGCGGCGAATCCGTTCGCCAGCAGCTGCGGCCACGGTTGCCATGCACCCTGCGAGAGCGCGTGCCGCAGGCGCTACTTCGGCGCGCCGGTGGACATCGCGGGGATGGAGTCGTTCGCGGCGGCCTTCTCGCCGCCGGCCATACCGAGTCAGCCCGCGAGCGGCCCATGCGCCAGTGCCCATGATAGCCGATCGGTGTCCGGGCTCGTCGGGCTCGGCCCGCGTGCCGCTCTCGCCGCCCCCCGCTCCGGCAAGCGGGTAGCGGTGATAGGAGCAGGTGTGACGGGCCTCGCGTGCGCCCACGACCTCCTCCTGCTTGGCCATCAGTGCGTCGTCTTCGATGCCGCCTGTGAGCCTGGCGGGCTGCTCACCCATGCGCTGCCTGACTTCCGCTTTCCCGTCAACGGCGTACGCGCGGAGAGCGCGGCAATCCTCTCCATGGGGGCCGCTTTCGAGGGTGGGCATCAGGTGGCCGGAAGCGGAGATCTCCGCGCGCTCCTGGCAGACGGCTACGACGCGATCTTCCTGGCACTCGGCGCATCCGATGCGCGCCAGCCGATGTTCCCGGACCTGCGCCCGCATCGTCGAGTGACAGACGCCTTGGATCTTCTCTCCGGAGCGACGACTCCCAGCGGGTCCACCGTGGTGGTGGGCGAGGGCGTGCTGGCGGTGGACGCCGCCCGCACTGTTCTGCGGCGTATGCTCAGGAGTGGGCTTGCCGGCGGCCGCGTGCGGCTGGTAATGCGCGAGGGAGCTGCCTCGTGCACGGTGGCGCCGGAGATGCTCGCCGCGGCTGCGGAGGAGGGAGTCGCCGTAGACTTCGGCTGGGAGTGTTCGCGCTACCTGCAGGGGGAGTCGCAGGAGCTACTGGCCGTAGAAGTCGTTCGCGAGTCCGATCGCTCGGCGATCGTGATTCCATGCGACAACCTGATCACGGCCGGCGCGCGCGCGGCCAACGTGATGGCGTTCTGGCCGGACGTCGCGAGTGGCGCCGACGGATTCATCGCGGTGGATCCCGATACACTTCAGACATCGATGTTCGCCGTCTGGGCCGGCGGCGCGTGCGCATTCGGGCATCGCTCCATCGCGCATGCGGTAGCTGATGGGAAGCGCGCGGCATGGCAGATCCACAGTGCGCTCGCCAAACGCTCCGTGACCACTGCCACGGCGTCCGCATGGGTGGAGATCGAGTCGTGGAGTGCGCGGCGCGCACCGCGGGCGCTGGCCACACCGCGCGGCGCGCCCTCCGCAGGATCGCTACCTCCCGCCGATCCATTCGGCGAGCGGCTTCCACCCGTGGACCCCTTCGCGAACGGCTCGCTGGACGCGAGCGAAGAGGTGGCGAGCGAGGCCGCGCGCTGCTTCGACTGCACTGTTCTCCCTCACGTGGACGAGAGCTGCACGAGCTGCGGCAAGTGCGTGAAGGTCTGCGAGCCGGGCGCTCTGTCACTCGCTGCCGGGCCGCCCGTTCGCCTCGCACTGGACCAGGATGTATGCACGCGCTGCGGGGTCTGCGTGCATGCTTGCCCCGACGGCTCCATAGCCATGTTGCGACTGGTATGGGAGGAGCGGCTCGTGTATGCGCCTGCAGCGCTGGATGCGCGCCCCGCTGGGCTCAGTGCGCCGGAGCGCGAGCCGCTCGGCGCGGCGGCGGACGGTCAGGGCAACGCCTGACCGTCCGGGCTTGCCGCCCCGTTTTCCGATGTGGCGGACGACTCATCTCCGACTACGCTTGCGTGGCTGTTGCGCAGGCGGCCCAGCGTTACCGGATCGAGGCGCGCCGTCACGACCCATTCATTCCCCTCGGCGAGTTGCGAGACCACCTCTCCATTCCGGTGCAGCTCGGCCAGCAACTTCCCGTCGCCGAGCGGGATCCTGAGCACGGTGGTGGGACGAAGCCGACGTCTGGCCGTGAGTAGTGCGCGCCGCAACGGTTCGAGCCCGTCTGGAAGAACGGCGGAGACGAAGACGGAATTCGGCATCGCGCGCTGAACCCGATCCTCGAGCGCAATCAGCTCCCCATGCTCGAGCTGATCGATCTTGTTGAAGACGTGGAGCATCGGCACATCCGCTACCTCCAGGTCGGCGAGCACCTGCTCCACCACCTCGGTGCGCTCCTCCCACCCCACGTGGGCGATGTCTATCACGTGCAGAAGAAGGTCCGCCTCCCCCACCTCTTCGAGCGTGGCCCTGAACGATGCCACGAGGTGGTGAGGAAGCTTGCGGATGAATCCGACGGTGTCGGTGACGAGCACGCTTTGGCTCTCATCGAGCTGCACTTCGCGAGTGAGCGGATCGAGCGTGGCGAACAGCCGGTCTTCCACGAAAACGTCGTTGGCCTCCGCGAGCGCACGCAGGATGGAGGACTTGCCGGCGTTCGTGTAACCGACGAGTGCAGCCCGGAAGAAGGAGTCGCGCGACTGCCGCTGAACCGCGCGCGCCTTCTGCACGCCGGCAAGGCGTTCGTCGAGAACCCGAATGCGGTGCGAGATGAGTCGCCGGTCCGTCTCGAGCTGGGTTTCACCGGGGCCACGCATCCCGATACCGCCGCGGATCTTCTCGAGGTGCGTCCACATCCGTGTGAGCCGTGGAAGCATGTAGCGAAGCTGGGCGAGCTCCACCTGCATCCTCGCTTCGCTGGTTCGCGCCCGGGTAGCGAAGATGTCGAGTATCAGCTCCGCTCGATCCATGACGCGCACCCCGATCGCCTGCTCCACATTCCTGGCCTGCGCTGGCGAAAGCTCATCATCGAAGATGATCAGGGTAGCCTCGTCGCGCTCCGCCGCATCGCGGAGCTCGTCGAGCTTTCCCTTCCCGAGGTAGGTGGCCGGATTCGGCTTGTCGAGCGCCTGCGTCACCTCGCCCACCACTTCCGCGCCCGCGGTATCGGCCAGCTCGGCCAACTCTTCGAGATGTTCGGCCAACTCCTGCCGCGCGCGCTTCCCCTTGATCGGTGCTCCGACGAGCACCGCACGCTCCACGGGAGGAGCGAGAGAGATCGTCTGCTTTGTTATCGATGGCTCCTTTTTACCGATGTGATGAGGACCAGGGGAGTCGAGAGCAGAGAGCAGAAAGCAGTGACGGCTCCTGGCTGGCAGTACGGCCACTCACTCCGAGGCAGTTCACTGCATTCTGCATTCTGCTCTCTGCTCCCCACCACTTCACTCCCTCCCACTTCCCCCGAGAGATGAAAATCTCCCGGTGCGATCGTACGGAAGGGTGAGCGTGCCATAGGCCGAGCCCACCGTGATGTCGCCGATCACGCGGTAGTTCACCGTGCCGGTGTTCATGAGCGAGCGTGCGGCCTGGCCGGCGCCGGCCCAGGTGAAGCTCAGGGGCAGCGGTACCTGCGTCGTGTCCCCTTGCGTGACGGTGAGCTTCGTGTCGGTGGCACCGGTGCCGAGTGGTATCGTGTCGACAAAGAGCTTGTACGTGACACGCGTGGCATCGAGGTCGAAGTGGTTCGGGTTGTAGACGTTCAGCACGATGTCGACAGAGCCGCCGTTGAACCCGATGCCGTTCACCCGAACGTCCTTGAGCGTCACCACGGGATCCTTCAACGCGCCCCTGCCGAGCGTCGCGCAGGCCGTGATCGTTCCCGCCACCGCTACTGCCGCCACGAGTGACAACCTTCGCATGCGTCCTCCACGACGTTGAGAACCCGAGCGCGACCACTCAGTCGCGCGACTCACCCTTCTCCCTCAACTCCGACCACCACGCCAGTCTCTTGGCTATTTCCCGCTCGAATCCGAAGCGGCCCGGTTCGTAGAGTCGCTGCCCCCGCAGCGCCTCGGGGAGGTACTCCTGCGGGATGTATGCCTCGGCGGAGTCGTGCGCATACTGATACCCGCGCCCATACCCCAGTTCCTTCATGAGCTTGGTGGGAGCGTTGCGGATATGGAGCGGCACCGGCTCGCCGGGCGTGTCGCGCGCAGCGCGCATGGCCGCGTCGAGCGCCATCTTCGAGCTGTTCGATTTGGGTGCGGTGGCCAGGTAGATCGTGAGCTCGGCGAGCGGGAGATACCCTTCCGGCGGTCCCAACATGTGGAAGGCGTCGCGCGCCGCGATGGCGAGCTTCAACGCTTCCGGGTCCGCCAGACCGATGTCCTCGGCCGCCATGGCGATCGCCCTCCGGAAAATCGTCATGGGGTCTTCGCCGCCGTCGAGCAGGCGTGCCATCCAGTAGAGCGCGCCGCTCGCGTCGCTCCCGCGCAGCGACTTGTGGTACGCCGACAGGATATTGTAGTGCTCCTCGCCGCCCTTGTCGTGCCGCGCGAAGCGTAATTGCATGGCGTCGCGCGCGACATCCGCGGCGAGGTGTCCGCCGCGTCCCACCGACTCGGCCGCCGCTTCCAGCGCCGTGAGGGCACGCCGCGCGTCGCCGTCGGATTCGCGCGCCATGAGCGCGATTGCATCCTCGTCGGCCGTGATGTGCAACTTGCCGAGTCCGCGCTCCTCGTCGGCGAGTGCGCGCAGGAGTACGGTGGCGACGTCGCCTTCCTCCAGCGACCGGAGCACGAACACGCGAGCACGCGAGAGCAGTGCGCCGTTGATCTCGAACGACGGGTTCTCCGTGGTGGCGCCGATGAGCGTCACCGTCCCCGCCTCCACGTGCGGAAGGAAGGCATCCTGCTGCGCCTTGTTGAGGCGGTGTATCTCATCGACGAAAAGAATCGTTCCCCGCCCCGACATGGCGAGTCGCTCCTCAGCTTCCGCCACGATCGCGCGCACGCGCGGCACGCCCTCGGTGACAGCGGAGAACGGGACGAACTCCCGGTCGGCGTAGTGCGCGATCATGCGCGCCAGCGTCGTCTTTCCGGTGCCGGGCGGTCCCCAGAGGATGATGGAGCCGATGGTCCCCTTCTCTATCGCCGCGCGCAGCGGCTTGCCCGCCTGGAGGATGTGCTCCTGCCCCACGAACTCGTCGAGCGACCGGGGACGCATCCGGGCAGCGAGCGGCCGCGCACTCTCCGGTACGGCGAAGAGCGAGGGAGCGTCGCCGCCCTGACGGCCCGCGCGCGAGCGGGATGCGTGATCGGCCATCGGCTAGAGCCCCACGGCCGCGCGCGAGAGGAAGTACAGTCCACACCCGGCGAAGAAGGCGAACTGCGGCCGCCACGCGTGCTTCGCCTGGAACTCTGGCACGAGATTGGACGCACCCACATAGAGAGTCACGCCAGCAGATATCGCAAGACCGTACTCCACCAGCACACCCAGGTAGTCCGTGGCCAGCACACCGAAGATCGTAGCGATGCCGAGCGAGGTCCCGGCGTAGATCGCGCGCTTGCGGCCGGCGCCGGCCGCCATGAAGAGACTGGATATCGCCAGCCCCTCGGGGAACTTGTGCAAAACGATAGCCATGAACACCAGCACGCCGAGTGCCTCGCTCACGTGGAAGCCCGAGGCGATCGCCACGCCGTCCACGAAAGTGTGCAGCAGGAGGCCGGCAAGCGCAGACACACCTACGAGTTCCGAAACTTCGTGTGTCTCTTCGCCAAAGTGGAAGTGCGGAGCGAGCGCGTGCTGAGTGAGGTGCACCAGCAGGTAACCGAGCAGCGCCACCACGGCGCCCAGATGGCCGGTGCGCTCGATCGCCTCGGGGAAGATGTCGGTGAGCGACGCGGAGATCATGAAACCCGCCGCGAGCGCTATGAGCGTGTCGAGCGCCTTGGCGCTCCACTGCGCGCGCCAGGCCACCGCGAGGGCGCCGAGCACGTTCGCCAGCGCCGCCACGACGGCGAATGCCAGGGGCGTGTGGCTCACGCGGGGGTGAGCTTCAAGGCGTCCGCCAACTCCACGATGGCGGTGGAAAGCTCGGGAGCCGGCGGGTACTCGTGCGCCGCGAGGCGCCAGCTGCGTGTGCGCACCAGCCGACGCTCCTCCAGCCCCTTTCCCTGGAGGATGTACAGCCAGTGGTCGGTACGCGAGTATATGAACAGCTCGAGCACCGCGTTGATCGTGATCTGATCCTCGCTCGTGTAGACGGCGATCTCCACACCGCCGTTGGCGGCGAGAAGAGTCTTCAGGCGCGCGAGCTCGTCGCGCACGTCGGGGAGCGCGAGCCGCTCACCGGTCCAGCTGCGACCCGTGCGCGCGTCCTGCACCGAGACGTCCACGGCTGGTGGCAGGTACTCTAGCAATGCGAGCGAGAGATCCACCACTCGCTCCGCATTCGCCACGAGGTGGGCCACGAAGTAGTCCTTCTCCTCCGCGAACGTGAATCCGTCGGCGGAGCCGCGAAAGCGCTTCCAGATCGATGTCTCGGGCTGGCGGCCGCGAAAGAACATGAGCTCCTGTTTTTCGATCAGCGTTCGAGTTGCGAAAAGAGATCGCGTGCGCGCGGTACGAGCCACTCACTCGTGTTCCGTGTCGGATCCACGAGCACGTCCGTGAGGAGCAGAGTCAGAATCCTGCCGAGCATTGGCCCCGGTGGGATGCCGGTCGCGCGGAGATCATCACCATCCACTGCAAGATCGCTGATCTCCACCGGATCGCGAAAGGCGGTCCGGAGCGCTTCGCGGTAGAGGATTCGCATGCGGGGCGCGGATGGCGCTTCGCCGCTCGAGCGTCGCTCCGCGGCGAAGCGAGCCGCGGCCAGCCGAAGCACCGCGCGAACGCGCGTCCTACCCGCAGCTCCCACCCAGCGCCGTACCGTGGCTGCCGGAGGGAACGTGGGGCGCAGCAGCTCCTCCCGCAGCTCCTTCTCGATTTGACGCCAGCGCGCGAGCACGCTCGTGATCCACGCGATGTCCGCATTCGAGAAGCGAAGATCGCGAAGCGCCCTGCCAGCGCTCTCGGGGTCCAGATCGGAGAAAAGCGCCACGAAGCGGTTCATGCGTCGGTCGGGCCGGCCGGGGCCTGCTGCCCTGGCGCCAGTCACCGGCTGCGCCATCTCGTCCATCGCCCCCAAAGCCACCTCGGAAACCTCGGCCAGCGCCGGGATCAGTGCCGCGAGTGCACCGCTCTCGCGCCAGAGCCGGAGCGCATGCGACGGCCGCTCCACCTGCTCCATCGTCTTCTCGAGCTCCTGTTTCACCCGCTCCATCGAGAGACGGCGCAGCTGAGACGCGCTCGCGACGATGGCGGTCCAGGTTGCCGGCTCGATATCGAATCCGAAGCGCGAGGCGAAGCGGATGGCGCGCAGAGCACGCAAGCGGTCTTCGCGCATCCGTTGGTCGGGTGCACCCACTGCCCTCACGAGGCGCGCGTCCAGGTCCTTCTTCCCTCCAAACGGATCGACCAGCACGTCGCGGCCAGGCGAGTAGGCCATGGCGTTGATGGTGAAATCCCTGCGTGCCAGATCGTCCTCGAGCGAAGCCCCGAACTCAACCACCGCGTGCCGCCCGTCCGTCTTCACATCGCGGCGGAAGGTCGTGACCTCGTGCATCACTCCGCGTTCGTCCAGGACACCGACAGTCCCGAATTCGATTCCCACGGGAATAGTGCGCCTGAAGAGCCGCCGAACCTGCTGGGGTGTTGCCGCGGTGGCCAGATCCCAGTCCAGATGCGGGTGCCCGAGAAGGGCATCGCGCACGGCTCCGCCCACGCACCAGGTCTCGAACCCGGCACCCTCGAGCTTCTTCGCGATATCGAGTACCGCGCCGCTCGGATGGAAGGGTCCCACGTTTTCGCCAGTCTTGCTACTCACCCGATTAAATTCCTGCCGCGTATGGATATTGACCACATAATAGGCGCCTCGCGCGCCACAGAGGCTTTCAAGCGCGATGTCCGCGCTTTTGCAGCAACTGGCCAGGCCGAAAGGATAGTCGTCCTACCGCGTGCCCCGCGCATCAAGGTGCTTCGCGTACTGGCCCAACTCATGTCGACCGATCCCGCAATGGAAATAGACGCCGTTCGTGTCTCCGGCGTCTCCGGGTGCGCCGACTTCACCGGGACAGTGGAAGTGGAAGCTGGCGGCCGTATCCGCAGCTTCGACTTCTCCTGGGACTGTGCCTGGCGCGCCAGGGAGGAACGCTGGACTGACTGCTTCGGGTTCCCCGACCAGATCCGTGCCGCCAGCGAATTCGAATGGCGCTGCTTCCGCATCTGGACGGAGAGGTTGGTGGGGGATGTGGTGAGGGTGGGGGCGTAGGGAGACGGCAGACAGCAGAGAGGAGAGAGCAGAAAGCAGAGAGCAGAAGGCAGGGAACCACCAAGGTTCAGGAGGCAGGGCGGGAACTAAAGGGTTCAGGAGGCAGGGTTCAGGGTTCAGGTACTACCTCGGCGGCAGGATCTCGATCGCTGGGTAGTTCCTGAACCCTGAATCCTGAACCCTAGCCGTTCCTGCTTCCTGCTCTCTGCTCTCTGCTCTCTGCTCTCCGCTCTCTCCCCCTCTCATCCACAGAGCACACTCCCGCCATTCACGTTCAGAATCTCTCCCGTGACGTGGCGGGCGAGCTCTGAGCAGAGGAAGACGACGGGGCCGGCCACGTCGCGGGCGGAGGCGACGCGACGGAGCGGGATCGAGGCTTCTATGCGCTCGCGGCCGCCGTTGGCGAAGGGCTCGATGCACATCTCGGTGTCCACCCAACCCGGAGCCACGGAGTTGACGGTGACGTTGCGCGGGGCAAGCTCCACGGCGAGCGACTTCACGAAGGAGATGGTGGCGCCCTTCGACGCAGCGTAGTCGGAGTGGAAGGCTTCGCCGCGCTGGCCCGCGGTGCTGGAGATGAACACCAGCCGGCCGCCATCCGACACGAGGCGCGCCGCAGCGCGGCCCGTGTGATACATGGACGCCACGTTCTGCGTCATCGTGAACTCCCAGCGGCTCTCCGGCATCTCGGTGAGCGGGATGTCGTCCACTGGCCACACGCCGGCATTCGCCACGAAGAGATCCAGGCCGCCGAACTCGCGCGAGGCCCGCTCGAAGAGCGAGTCGGCTCCTTCGCGCGTCGCGATGTCGGATGCGTGCGCAAAGGCGCGCACGCCACGCGCGGCCGCGTGCCTGACCACCTCGGCCGCATCCGCCTCACGGCTGCGATAACCGATCCCCACGTCCGCGCCGCACTCGGCGAGAAGGAGGGCCGTTGCGGCGCCGATGCCGCGCGAGCCGCCGGTCACCAGGGCGCGCTTCCCACGTAGCGATATCATCGAGTGCTCTCCATCACTTGGTTCAATGGTCACGCCCTCGCCGCGCGGGCGACGTCGGGCCACGCCGCTACTTGCGGCCGCTGAATATCTCCTTGAGCCGCCCGAGCATCCCGCGGTCCACGTGCGGGATAGGCGCCACCGGGAGGAGCGGCTGCCCCTCGAGGAGCCGCTCGGCGTTGGTGTGGGTGAGCAGCTCCGCCTGCTCCTGCGCGCCGATCTCGATGAGCCAGCGCCGCGCAGAGCTCAGCGAGCGGCGATCGCCGTGGTTGTCGCTCGCGATGCAGTCCACGAGACCCTCCTCCAGCAGCTCGCGCGCGAACCGGCACATCGGCGCATTCCCGAAGATCATCACCGCGTCCATCTGGATCACGGCACCCACGCTGCGCCAGTCGAGCACCTGGCGCGCTGTCGCGCCGTAGTACCGCTCCGGATGCGCCAGCACCGGAATCACTCCGCTCATCGAGATGCGCAGCAGTTCCTGGGTCGCTCCCGGTGGTACGTTCATCCGCGGGAACTCGACCAGCGCCGCATCCGATGCCGCCAGGTGCAGATCGCGACTGGTGAGGTCTATCCCGGGCGCGTCGAGCATGATCTCCCACCCCTGGCGGAGCACCGGCTTGGGCGGGGCCGCTTCGACCAGTCGCGCGAGAATCTCCGCGTAGCGCGCAACGGGCGCGCGCGCGGCCTCGGTGGCCCTGAGGTGCGGAGTGCACACCAACAGCTCCACGCCCGACCGCCCGAAGCGTTGCAGCACGGGAACCGATACGTCGATGGACGGCGAGCCATCGTCCACACCGGGCAGCAGGTGCGAGTGGATGTCTATCACGCGCGCGCCGCGTGAGCGAGCGCCGAGACGAGCCTCGGCCCCTGCTCCTCGAAGAGAGTACCAACCACCACGAAATCCGCGCCGGCATCCCGCGCGACACGCACGCCTTCAGATGTGCGGATTCCGCCGCCCACGAAGAGCGGTCCCGTAGTGGCATCCCGCGCAGCCGTGATGGATCGCGGCGCGATGGCGCGCGCGGCGCCGCTCCCGGCGTCGAGGTACGTGGCACGCATGCCGATCAGCGCCGCGGCCCGCACGTGGGCAGCCACGAGCTCCGGCCGGTCGGCCGGGAGCGGGCGAGTCTGACTCACCGATTCCACCGTGGTGACCACGCCGCCGTCTATCAGACAGTAGGCGGTGCTGATCACTTCGACACTCGTGTTGCGCTCGATGAACGGCACCGCGCGAACGTGCTCCTCGATTAGATACTGCGGGTTGCGCCCCGATACGAGCGAGAGGAAGAGCAGCGCATCGACCTCGGGCGTCAACTGCGTGGCGGTCGCCGGAAATTGAAGAAGCGGAATCTCCGGTGCTCCTTGCTTCAGTGCGCGCGCCACCACGGAGCTGTCGCCAGCCTCCGTGCCGAAGCTCGTCCCCAACAGGAGGACGCTGACACCCTCCTGAGAGGCACGCCGCGCCAGCTCCGCCGCCCCGGCTGGAGTGGTCCGAACAGGATCCACGAGCACCGCGAGTCCGCCCATCCGAGCGCTCCCGCCCGTCAGCGGGCCGCTTTCCCCGGCGGCGTCGCCGGTAGCTCCACAGAGGCGGTCGAGCAGCTTCACGAGCTTCCCTCCAGCGCCAGCGCACCGAAGTCCCGCATGGCGGATTCCGCGAGCGAGTCGATCGCGTCCGGGTCCTCGGCCGCGATCTCGAAGGCGTAGGTCACCAGGGCGTCGGCCGCCAGGAGGTCCTGCGCGGCCTTTCGCTCCTCGCCCTCGCATCCCGCCCCTGGCCCGATGCAGAGAAGCGACCTCGCGGCTGCGAGCAGCTCTTCGTGCGTTCGTCCACGCCCCTCTACGACATCATGGTCGAGCGCCGCCCCGAGCGCGGCGTGTATCCCTTGCTGAAGCGCTTCGGGAGGCCTTGGCGTACGCGCCGCCAGCCACTCCGACAGCTTCACGACGCCGGAGTCAGCGCCGCGCGGATCACCTCCGGCGCCGCGGCGATCGCCTCCGGGAGACGTGTGGCATCCGGGATCCCCGCCTGCGCCATGTGCGCCTTCCCGCCGCCACGCCCGCCCACCCGGGAGGCGATTTCGCCCACCAGCTTGTCGGCCCGGAGACCGCGCTCGCGAAGGTCATCGGTCACCACTACGAGTAGCACGTTCTTGCCGCCCTCGAGTGCTGTCGCCAGGACGCCCACCCCGGAGCCGAGTCGCTCGCGGAGCGTGTCACCCATGGCGTGCAGCTCGCGCACATCGCCGGCCGATACCTGGCCCGCCGCGATGCGGGCACCGTTCGCGCGTTCCGCCTGCCCGATGAGCGATCCGATCTGGTCGCCGGGGCCGCCGCCAGCGCGCAACATCTCGTCCAATCGCTTCTGAAGCGCGCGCCGTTCATCGAGCAATGTCTGGATCCGTCGTTCCACGCCATCGATCGGTGCTCTTACCAGCTCGGCGACGTGGTGGAGTCGCAGCTCCTCTGCACGCATGTAGGCGTAGGCGCCCGGTCCCGTGAGCGCTTCGATGCGACGCACGCCGGCAGCTAGGCCGGTCTCGCTCACGATCTTGAAGAGCGCGATCTGCCCGGTGTTTCGCGTATGGGTGCCGCCGCAAAGTTCGAGCGAGAGGCCGGGAATCCCCACCATCCGAACCACGGCGCCGTACTTCTCGCCGAAGAGCGCCATCGCGCCCGCCGCCACCGCTTCCTTGTACGGCTTCTCGCGCACGACGACGTCGATGTCCGCCCAGATGCCGCGGTTCACCCACTCCTCGATCTCCGCAAGTTGCTCGGCGGTGAGCGGCCCGTGGTGCGTGAAGTCGAAGCGCAGCCGGTCGGGCGCCACGAGCGATCCCGCCTGGTGCACGTGCTCTCCAAGCACTGCACGCAGGGCCGCGTGCAGGAGGTGCGTCGCGGTGTGGTTGCGTTCAGTGTCACGCCGCCGCTGAATCGGCACGCTCGCTGTGACGCGCCCGAAGCCGAGCTCTCCCTCCACGCGCCCGACCGCAGCGTTGACGCCGTGGACCTTGCGGACGTCGACGACATCCATGCGCCATCCATCGCCGACAATCTCGCCGATGTCGGAGATCTGGCCCCCCGACTCGGCGTAGAACGGCGACTCGCGTAGTACGACCGCTACCTGACCGTCCGACAGGTGGCGCGCGGCAACCGCCTCCGTCTCCACCTCGAGCACATCGTAGCCGACGAAGTGAGACTGGGGGAGCTCGGAGCCGGGCGTACCAGTGATGCTCTTCCATGTGGTGATGTCCGCCAGCTCATCACCACCGACGGTGATGTCGCGCGAGCGGCGCTCGGCGCGCGACTGCTCGCGCTGGGCATCGAGGGCATGGTCGAAGCCATCTATGTCGACCGTGTAGCCCCGCTCGCGCGCCATCAATTGCGTCAGGTCTATCGGGAATCCGTAGGTGTCGTAGAGCCGGAAGGCATCCTCGCCCGAAATGGTTCCGCGGAGCTGGAGCGAGCCCTGGGTGGACTTGACCGGCGCGAGCTGATCGAAGCGCTGCATCCCCTCGCCGATCGTCGCCAGAAAGCGCTCCTCCTCGGCTCGCGTGGTGTCGAGGATCAACGCAGCGCGTTGACGCAGCTCCGGATAGACGTCGCTCATCGTGTCTATGACTTTCGACGCGATGTCCACGAGAGTGGGCTCGTTGCGGCCGAGCAGCCAAGCGTGGCGGACGGCGCGACGCAGGATCCTGCGCAGAACGTAGCCCCGTCCCTCGTTCGCCGGGAACACGCCGTCGGCGATGAGGAAGGAAACAGCGCGAGCATGGTCAGCGAGCACACGGTACGATGCCGGCTCCGCGTTGCCGCGGCCGGTGCCGGAGTCGCTCGCCGCCACGCGACGACTGCCGTTCGTGACGCTCTTCGCGCCGGTGGCGAAGTCGGTGTACGGCTCGCCCACCAGCTCCTCCACCCTGGCTATCAGCGGGAGGAAGAGATCCGTGTGGTAGTTCGAGGTCACACCCTGGAGCACTGCAGCGATGCGCTCCAGGCCCGCGCCAGTATCCACCGACGGGGCCGGAAGCGGGATCATTTCACCGCTCGGCTGCCGATCGTACTGCATGAAGACCAGATTCCAGATCTCCAGGAAGCGGCCGGCTTCGGCGCCCTCCACGAAGGCATCGAGCGAAAATTCACTGCGCCTGGTGTCAGTCCATTCGCCGCTCGCGCCCTCCGGGAATGCCCAATCGCGGGCCACGTGGGCGAGGTCCACGTAGATCTCCGTGCACGGCCCACAGGGGCCGGTGTCGGCCATCTGCCAGAAGTTGTCGCGGTCGCCCAGGCCGTAGATCCGCGAGTCGGGGAGACCCGCGATTTCGCTCCAGAGGAGCCGGGCCTCGTCGTCCGACTCGTGGACGGTGACGCGCAGGAGGCTCGGGTCGATCCCCAGGTCGCGGGTGACGAACTCCCACGCAAAGCCGATCGCCTCGCGCTTGAAATAGTCGCCGAAGGAGAAGTTCCCGAGCATCTCGAAGAAGGTATGGTGGCGGGCGGTGTGCCCTACCTGCTCGAGATCGTTGTGCTTACCGCCGGCCCTCACGCACTTCTGGGCGGTGGTGGCGCGCTTGCCATGCGGCGGATTCTCCTGCGCCAGGAAGATGCGCTTGAACTGCACCATCCCCGCGTTGGTGAACAGGAGAGTGGGGTCGTCGCGCGGGACGAGCGACGAGCTGGGAAGGACGGCATGGCCGTGCCGTTCGAAGAAAGCGAGGAATCGCTGGCGAATCTCGGAAGCGCGCATAGTGCAACAATATACCGGCGCCCATCAAGGTATGAAACGGGCGCACGCGAGCATTTCGCGGAGGGCTGACTTCAGTCGCTCGCCAGGAGCCGCTCCATGACGCGACGGATGTCATCCGAATCATAGCCGCGCCGCGCCAGGAACCCGTAGAGCCGGCGTCGTCTGGTGGGCTCGTCAACCTTTTCGAGGGAGCGCAGCTTTCGTGCTGCGACTCGCTCGAGGATCCCGTCGCTATCCACGTCGTCTTCGGCAAGGGCGTCGGCGATCGCGGCATCCGCCACGTCACGTGTGACGCCCCGCTTCGCCAACTC
This sequence comes from Gemmatimonadaceae bacterium, assembly GCA_035700125.1. Classification (GTDB taxonomy): domain Bacteria; phylum Gemmatimonadota; class Gemmatimonadetes; order Gemmatimonadales; family Gemmatimonadaceae; genus JADGGM01. The sequence goes on along the minus strand of DASSOX010000311.1, from coordinate 5,447 downwards.
GGCCTGGAGCCGGCGGCGGGAGAAGCCGGGACCGACGATTTTGGCGTGGGCGTACTGCCGCGAGTAGGCGGCGTCGTCGAGCAGCCCCATGGCGGTGAGGCGCTCGAGCGCGCGATCCACGTTCGCCGCCTCCTCTCCCTTGCGCAGGAGCGCGTTGCGCAGCTCGCGCGTGGCGCGACCGCGGAAGGCAAGCATGTCGAGTGCGCGATCGAAAGTACGAAGCCGCGCTGCCTCCGCCGACACCGAGTCGGCGAGGCGCTCGTCGTACTCCGTCCCCACGTGGAGGCGGAGTCGCTCGATTGCGTCGAGCGAGAGGGTAGCGACGGATTTCCCGTCTACGAGGATGTCGAAGCGTCCTTCACGCCTCGGGCTGGGCGTGACGGCAGTTACGAGCGGCATTTATCCGTGCTCCCCGTGCAGCGCGAAGATGGCGCGCACGTCGCTCTCACAATGACCGGAAAGACAGACGCCGAGAGGAGGAGCCGCGAGAACGGGGCAGTTTCCGGGTGCCCCAGATTTCAGCGTTCCACCCCTCGGCATCAGTCTATCGCCGAGTACGTGCGATACGAACTACTCTTCGACCGTCTCGACCTGTCCGTTCGGCTCGGCGGTTTTGATGATGCCGAGCACTCCTTTGACCTTCTCTTCGATCTCCGCCATCATGGCCGGATTGTCCTTGAGGAACATCTTCGCGTTCTCGCGCCCCTGGCCGATCTTCTGACCGTTGTAGCTGTACCAGGCGCCGGACTTGTCGATGATATTCGACTCGGATCCGATATCCACGAGAAGCGAGGTGTGGCTGATCCCCTCGGCGTACATGATGTCGAACTCCGCCTGCTTGAAGGGGGGCGCCACTTTATTCTTTACGACCTTCACACGAACGTGCGATCCGGTGACGTCGTCCTTTTCCTTGACCGGTCCGATCCGCCGGATGTCGAGGCGCACGGAAGCATAGAACTTGAGCGCCTTACCGCCGGTGGTGGTTTCCGGATTACCGAACATGACGCCGATCTTCTCGCGGAGCTGATTGATGAAGACCACGGAGGTCCGCGAGCGGGCGATGGCGCCGGTGAGCTTGCGAAGCGCCTGGCTCATGAGTCGCGCCTGCAGACCGACGTGCGAATCACCCATGTCACCCTCGATCTCCGCTTTGGGGACGAGCGCGGCGACGGAGTCGATCACCACGACATCCACGGCGCCGGAGCGAACGAGGATCTCACAGATCTCGAGCGCCTGCTCGCCGGTGTCGGGCTGGGAGACGAGGAGACTTTCGACGTCTACGCCGAGCTTGGCGGCGTATTCGGTATCGAGCGCATGCTCCGCGTCTATGTAGGCAGCGACACCACCGGCGCGCTGCGCATTGGCCACGACGTGAAGACAGAGGGTGGTCTTACCGCTCGACTCCGGTCCGTAGATCTCGGTGATGCGTCCGCGCGGGATACCGCCTACACCGATTGCCGAGTCGAGGTTGATTGCACCGGTGGGGATCGAATCGACCCGCACGCGCGCGGTATCGGAGCCCATCTTCATGATCGATCCCTTGCCGCAGCTCTTCTCGATCTGCGCGATGGCCAGATTCAGTGCTTTTTTCTTGTCGTCCTGTATGCTGGAGACAGCCATGCTAGTCCGCTCTGCGCTGAAACGTGAAACTACCCCTTGATCTGGCCGTGCCGAGGGAATCTACCTCGATTCCCGACAATTCCCAGACCCGAATAAAATACGAAAGGTGGGCTCCTGAGTCAAGCCTTCCAGGGGAGGGAGAAGGCGTTCTCAACGTGCCGTATGCGCGCACGATCGCCCTCGATTAGTACCCCGATGACGTCGAAACGATACGTGTGTTCCGACGATCCGAAGCGCGAGATCCAGACTCGGGCGGAGCGTATTAACTCCCGCTGTTTCCGCCAGTTAACCGCTTCGATCGGATGTCCGAAATCAGCTCCCCGGCGCGCCTTGACCTCCACGAACGCCACCGCCCCGCCCCGCTCCATCACGAGGTCGAGGTCGCGGTGCCCGCTCCTGTACCGCTTCGCGAGCACCCGCCACCCCCGTTCCACCAGCCACCGCTCCGCTATCCGCTCGCCCAGCTTCCCCAAGCCCTGCCGGTCGTTTGACATGGGCCCAAAGTAGGGACTCGCGGCCAGGGCGCATCACCAAAAACGCCGTCCGCGGATCGATTTTCGGCGCGCTCACCTTCGTACATCTCGGAGTGCTGATTCGTGTCGCCCGCACATCACGGCGCGATCACGCGAGGGCCCGGCTCTACGTTCCGCAGATCCGATCGAGATCTTCGAGACCCGCGAGGACGTCGCGGGCTTTGGAGCCATCGGGGGGGCCGAGGACGCCGGCGTCGTGGAGTTGGTCGATGATGCGGGCGGCGCGGCCGTACCCGATCTTGAGGCGGCGCTGGAGGAGTGACGTGGAACCGAGTTGGTGCTGGATCACCACCTCGGCGGCCTCGCGGAAAAGCTTGTCACGCTCGCCGGGCTCCGTCGAATCCTGCGCGCCGCCCGCCTCCATCGCCTCGCGCTGGCGAATCTCCTCGAGGATGTCGGATTCCGCTTCGAGCGGTTCCTCGGCAATCAGCCCCTCGGCCTCGGCCTTTGCACGCCGTTCCTCGGCACGGCCCTCGTACCAGTGCATCAGCCGCTCGGTGTCCTCGCTGCTGATATAGGCGCCCTGCAGGCGAGCAGGCTCGGACTTGCCTGGCGGGATGAAGAGCATGTCGCCGTTGCCGAGCAGCGTCTCGGCGCCCACCCCGTCGATGATCGTGCGGCTGTCCACCTGCGACGCGACGCGGAATGCGATCCGGCTCGGGAAGTTCGCCTTGATGAGACCCGTGATGACGTTCACGCTGGGACGCTGCGTGGCGAGAATGAGATGCAGGCCGATGGCGCGCGCCTTCTGGGCGAGCATGGCGAGCGGCGTTTCCACCTCGCCCTGCACCGTCATCATCAGGTCCGCGAGCTCGTCTATCACCACCACGATGTAGGGGATCACGTCACCCGTGTACGCGAGCTCCTCGAAGGCGACGTCCGGACGCTTCGGGCGCTTCAGCTTGTCGCCAGCCTGCACGCGACGATTGAAGTCCTGGACGTTGCGGCAGCCGTTGGCGGCGAGAAGCTCGTAGCGTTCCTGCATCTCGATGACCGCCCACTTGAGAACCGCCGCCGCATCACGGTTGTCGGTGATAACCTTGTGGCGGAGATGAGGGAGCACGTTGTACACGGAAAGCTCCACCATCTTCGGGTCCACCATCAGGAATCGAAGTGTGCGCGGCGTATGCCGGTACGCGAGACTCGTGATGATGGTGTTCACGCAGACGGACTTTCCCGATCCGGTGGCGCCGGCGATGAGCAGGTGCGGCATCTTGGCGAGGTCCGCGACGATCGGCTTTCCCTCGAGATCCTTCCCGAGCGCTATGGGGAGCGCTGCGCGGGCGCCCTGATACTCACGCGACTCGACCAGCTCGCGGAAAGCCACGATCTCGGCCGATGGGTTCGGCACTTCCACACCGACCGCACCGCGCCCGGGAATGGGCGCGACGATCCGGATGCTGGCGGCTCGCATCGCCAGGGCGAGATCGTCGGCCAGGTTCGCGATCTGCCGCACCTTCACGCCCGGTGCGGGCTCGACCTCGAACTGCGTCACCACCGGTCCTGTAGTGCGTCCGGTTATCTCCGCCTCTACCCTGAAGGTCCCCAGTGCATCCTTGAGCTTCGCTCCCATCTCGTCGAGCTCGCGGCGACCGGCATCCGCGTTTCGGGGCGGACTCGGAGTGAGCAGTTCGATGGGAGGAAGCTCCTGATGGCGCTCACTCAGCTCCTCGGTCGCCTCGATGGCGGCCGCGATCCGCTCGTCGTTCTCGAGCGTCGCTGTGGACTTCCCCTTCTTCCCGCGCCGGGGGATCGGAAGCGCATCGCGCTGCTCCGCCGCGGGCTCCGTCGCCTCTCCGAGCATCAGCGACGGGTTGATGGCGGGCATCTCCTCGGGTGTGGGCTCGAGCGTCGTAGCTTCGGCGCCGGCGACGACTGTCTTGCGACGCTTCCAGCGTCCGCGCGGCTCCGTTGTCTCGTGGGCTACGACATCGGCCGCGTCGCTCGCCTCGTCGGTCGCGGTGTGCGGCGGCACGGTACCGACCACCACGCGGATGGGATTCCATGCGAGGGTGAGGATCGTCAACGCGCTGAACGCGAGCGCCACGGCGAGCCACGCGCCCCAGTGGAGTCCGGCCTCGAGGTAGTACGCGACGAAGCCGCCCCACACGCCTGCGGCGTGCGTCGTTTCCCTTCCGGCATCGATCGTGAGCGCGATCGCGACGGGCAGGAGGAGCACCACTCCGATGAGGAAGAAGAGCCAGGACCGGTCGGTGTCGGAGCGCATCCGGCCGAAGAGCCGGAGCGCGTGCACGGCTGGAATCAACGGGATGAGAAACGCTGCGGGCGCTCCCACGAGGGCAACGAGTCCAGCGCGCACGCACGCGCCCGCGGGTCCCATGGGCGAGGATGCACGCGTGCAGCTCCCGCTCAACGAGGCGTGGCCGCCGACCACGGCCACCGCCAGGAAGATCGCGAAGAGAAGGAGCGCCACGCCGGTGAGCTCCCTCCTCAACTGCGCTCTGCCCATCGCTGCTACCTCTCCAGGCGCGGACCGAGCGCCGTGATCTGGCGGTCCTGGTAGAGCGGCACGACCGGGAAGGCGTCTATCGTGGCGCAGATCTCGAGGTCCTTCTCGAAGCCCGCAGCGGCAAGAGCCTTCCCGTGCTCCGAGTCGGCGAAGAGACGTCCGAGATCGTCGCCGTACTTCGCGTCGAGCATGGCGCACACCGTTGCTGCGTCGCTCAACTCCACCTCGGGGACGTGTTCGACGATGTCCTTCACGTAGCGCCCGGCGCACGCGGCGTCCTCGAGAGAGAAGAGCCTATCGCGGCCAGCGCAGATGATCGTCACCGCCGTGCCTCCGCGCAGTGCGGTGCGGAGGAGCGCCGAGACCGCGCTCAGGTTGACGTACGATGCGACGACGACGTCGCGCGCGCCCTGGATTCCAGCGAGAGCCACGGTTCCGTTGGTCGTGGTCATCAGCACCGTGGTCCCATCCACCGAGTCGCGCGACACCTCGAGCGGAGAGTTCCCGAAGTCGAAGCCGGAGATGGGAAGCATCTTGTGCTCGCCCGCGAGTCGTACCTGCGCGCGTCCGAACTGGCGGGCGCGCGTGATGACCTCGTCTGCACTCTCGAGGGGGACCACGTTGCGCGCACCGTTGGCCAGCGCTGCGGCGATGGTCGTCGATGCCCTCAGCACATCTATGACGGCTATCACGCGACCGTTCACGGCGGCCGGCGCACCCGTCGCCGGCCCGAACAACACATCGATTCTCATCTACCGCTCCCGCAACAGGTCGCCTTCGCGCTCCAGGAACTTCGTGTCCACGTCGCCGGCCTGGAACCGGGG
>DASSOX010000310.1:0-5366 GCA_035700125.1 Gemmatimonadaceae bacterium | reverse complement strand
GTGAAGAGCCGCGCGCGGTCCGCGGGCTTCGCGTGCGACTGCAGCCACGCTGCAATCGGCTCCGCCTCGACCGCCCAGAGGCCGGGGAGCGTGCGGCTCTCCACCGTTCCCTCGCGCGAGCGTATCGCGCCTCCCATCAGGGCATGCTCGGCGCAGAGGAGCAGGCCGATCACCGCGAGCACGCCCATGCGCACGCGCGCGCGAAGAAGCGAGCGCGGATCGGGGATGCGCGAGAGCGTGGCGCCCACGAGAGGGAGCGACACCAGCCACCAGATGGTGATCGCCTTCTCCACTCGTGAGAAAGCGATGAGACCCACCACCCAGATCGCCGCCATCGCGAACCAGCGTCGCGTGGTAGGAGACATGAGCTTCCCATCGGCGCGGAAGAGCGGCGAGCCGGCAGCGAACCACGGGGCGAGCGCGAGAAACGCACCGATGAGCGGCGACGCGTTGAAGCCTGGCTGGTACTCCGAGATCGGCGATGGAAAACGAAAGAGCGGATTGGGCGCGAAGTTGAGGCGGAAGACATCGAGCCACGAAAGGCCGTACGGCGAGAAGAGCCACCCGAGCGTCACGGCTACCGCCGCGTAGAGCGTGGTTCTCCGCCGCGCGGGCGGGTCGAGCACCAGAACGAATACTGGCGCGCCGGTGAGGGCGAAGAGAATGTGCGAGTTCGCCGCCAGCGCGCTCACCACGAAGAGCGCCGCCAACGCCCCCCGGGTGCTTCGTTCATCCCCGCGACGTAGCGTCGCTGCCGCCGCCCACGCCAGCGGCACGAGAGCGTACAGCACCACCTGCGGCCGGAGCGATGGGGTCACGCGCGTGAGCACCACGAAGTGGATCGCGGCAAGGATGATAGTGGGCCACGGCCGCCATCCCTCGGCGCGACCCATCGCTGCTATCGCCAGCACCGCGGCTGCGCCGATCGCGCCGTACAGCAGGTGAAGACCCAGCGGCCCGAGCGCGGCGAGTAATCCGTACGATCCGAGCTGCACGAGCCACGAGTACGCGAAATACGGTGCGCCCATCCGAGTCCACGCGAACGGCTCGGTGAACGGCACTGCGTGATGCCGCGCTATCCACTCGCCGATGGCGAGGTGCATCGGGAGATCTATGTCATCGAGCGGCATCAACGCCGCGAGCACGAATGCGATTACCACGTACAGCGCGAGGATGCCGCGCCAGTGCGCTCCCAGCGCGCTTAGCCACTCCTCGGGCCTCGCCGCGTTCGGGCTGCGCTCGCCGCCAACCGCATCCGCGCGAGTGGCGACGGGATTCTCGCGAACCGTTTCCTCCACCATCCCTCCATGGTCGAACATGATCGAAGCTCGGTGAAGGATGCAGCATTGCTTGACACCCATCCAGCCCCCGGATTAACTTCGCCCGCCATTGACCCTCTCGAGTGGAGAAGCGCGTGTCCGAAATTCCGAGCGAGCTGCTTTATACCGAGGAACACGAGTACGTGAAGCGCACCGAAGAGGCCGACATCGTTCTGATCGGCATCACGGACTATGCGCAAGGGGAGCTCGGCGACGTCGTTTACGTCGAGCTGCCGAAGGTGGGCGAAGTCTTCGGCCGTTCGGATGTATTCGGAACGCTGGAGGCCGTGAAGGCGGTCTCGGAGCTCTACTGCCCCCTCGGCGGCGAGATCGAAGCGGTCAACACCCGCCTCGACAAGGAGCCTGGCCTCGTCAACTCCGACCCCTACGGCGAAGGCTGGATGATCCGCCTCCGCGTCAAGAACACCTCCGAGCTGGACCAACTCCTCGGCCCCGACGAGTACCGGGCGCACGTGGGGGAGTAGGGGGAAGGCGGCAGACGGCAGAGAGCAGAAAGCAGTGAACTGCTCGTAATACGACGTCATCCCCGCAAGTCGGGGGGATGACGTCTTTGCATTGCGGGGATGACGGCCTTTTGCCTACCGCCCTCTCCCCCGAGGCACTTCACCGCTTTCTGCTTCCTGCTCTCTGCTGTCTTCCTACAGGTATTCATCCACCGGAGGACACGCACACACCAGATTGCGGTCGCCGTAGGCGCTCTCGATGCGGGCTACCGAGGGCCAGAACTTCCACTCGAGGGTCCAGGGGGCCGGGAAGGCGGCGCGCTCGCGCGAGTAGGGATGGCTCCAGGAATCCGAGACAGTGCCGCGCTGCGTGTGCGGGGCGTTGTGAAGGGGGTTGTCGGTGCGGTCCAGCGTGCCCCCCTCGATCTCGCGGACCTCCTCGCGAATCGCGATCAGGGCATCGCAAAAGCGATCCAGCTCCGCCTTCGATTCGCTCTCGGTGGGCTCGATCATCAGCGTACCGGCAACCGGGAACGATACAGTGGGGGCGTGGAAGCCGTAGTCCATCAGCCGCTTCGCGATGTCCTCCACGTCCACCCCAGCCGATGCCTTGAAGGCGCGCGGGTCTATGATGCACTCGTGCGCCACGGTTCCGTTCGCGCCCTGATAGAGCACGGGATAGCTCGGAGCCAAACGGTGCGCCATGTAGTTGGCGTTGAGAATCGCTACCTTCGACGCCTTCGTGAGTCCGTCGCCGCCCATCATCCGGATGTACATGTACGAGATGGGCAGGATGCTCGCGCTCCCCCACGGTGCGGCCGACACGGCGCCGCCCTTCTCGCCTCCCAGATCCACCACCACGTGGCCCGGCAGGAAGGGAACGAGATGCCCGGCTACTCCGATGGGTCCCATCCCCGGGCCGCCACCGCCGTGCGGGATGCAGAAGGTCTTGTGCAGGTTCAGGTGGCAGACGTCGGCGCCGATGTCGCCGGGGCGGCAGAGCCCTACCATCGCGTTCATGTTCGCGCCGTCCATGTACACCTGGCCGCCGTTCGCGTGGACGATCCTGCAGATCTCCTGGATCGCCTCCTCGAAAACGCCGTGCGTGGACGGATAGGTGACCATCAGCGCGGCCAGTTTGTCGCGATTCTCTTCCGCTTTCGCGCGAAGGTCAGATACGTCGATGTTTCCGTTGTCGTCGGTGCGCACCACCACCACTCGCATCCCGGCCATCACTGCGCTCGCCGGGTTGGTGCCGTGCGCCGACTGCGGGATGAGGCAGACATCCCGATGCCCTTCGCCGCGCGACTCGTGATACCCCCGGATCACCAGGAGCCCGGCGAACTCGCCCTGCGAGCCGGCGTTCGGTTGCATGGACACCGCGGCAAAACCGGTGATCTCCTCCAGCGCCTTTCCGAGGCGATCGAAGAGGATCCGGTATCCCTCCGCCTGATCCGCCGGTGCGAAGGGGTGCATCCCACCGATCTCCGGCCAGGTGACCGGGAACATCTCGGCCGTGGCGTTGAGCTTCATCGTGCACGAGCCGAGCGGGATCATCGAATGCACCAGCGAGAGATCGCGCGACTCCAGCTTCCGCATGTAGCGGAGCATCTCGGTCTCGGAGTGGTGCGTGTTGAACACGGGGTGCGTGAGGTACGCGCTCTGCCGCGCGAAGCGCTCGTCGATGCTCGCCGATCCTGCGGCGCTCGCAACCAGCTCGGCCGCGCCGAATTCGGCGCTCTTCCCACTGTTGAAGACGGCGAGCAGATCGTCCACGTCCTCGGGCGTGGCATCCTCGCCGAGCGAGATTCCCACCGCCGAGTCGCCGATCACGCGAAGGTTGATCCGTTTCTCCAGCGCGTTGCGAACCACTTCCTCGGTACCGCGATCGCCGAGCTCCACGCGAATCGTGTCGAAGAATACGTCGTGCGCGATCTCGTATCCGAGGCGACGCAGCCCCTCGGCGAGTCCCGCGGCCATGTCGTGCACGCGCGAGGCGATCCGCGCGATTCCATCGGGCCCGTGCCAGACGGCGTACATGCTGGCCATCACGGCGAGGAGCACCTGCGCAGTACAGACGTTGCTCGTCGCCTTTTCGCGGCGGATGTGCTGCTCGCGCGTCTGCAGAGCCATGCGGAGCGCCGGGCGGCCCTCGGCGTCGCGCGAGACGCCAATAATGCGGCCGGGGATCTGGCGCTTGTACTCATCGCGCGTCGCGAAGTACGCGGCATGCGGCCCGCCGTAGCCAATCGGGACGCCGAAGCGCTGCGTGCTCCCCACGGCGATGTCGGCGCCCCACTCCCCCGGCGGTACGAGGAGCGCGAGCGCCAGCGGATCGGCCGCCACAGTGACCAGCGCGTCGGCTGCGTGCGCGCGCTCGGTGAAGGCGCGGTAGTCGTACACGGCGCCATCGCTCGCCGGATACTGGACGAGCGCGCCGAACACGTTCGGGCCGAACTCGAAGGTCTCGTGATCGGCCACAACCACCTCGAAGCCGCGCGCCCGCGCCCGCGTGCGCACCACGTCTATCGTTTGCGGATGGCACTGCTCGGAGACGAAGAAGGTTTCCTTCCCCTTCCCACCCTTCAGGCTGTGGCTGAGCTGCATCGCCTCGGCCGCCGCGGTCCCTTCGTCGAGCAGAGAGGCGTTCGCCACCGGAAGGCCGGTGAGGTCTATGATCACCGTCTGATAGTTGAGCAGCGCCTCGAGTCGTCCCTGCGCGATCTCCGCCTGGTAGGGTGTGTACGCCGTGTACCACGCCGGGTTCTCGAGAATGTTTCGCTGGATCACCGGCGGTACGATGCAGCCGTAATAGCCAAGGCCAATGAAGGAGCGGTAAACCTCGTTCTTCGCAGCCACCGCGCGGAAGTCACGCAGCGCTTCCGACTCGCTCAGCCCCTCCCCGATCGCCAGCCGCCCCTTCATGCGAATCCCCGCCGGGATCGTGGCCGCAACGAGATCGTCGAGCGTGTCGTAGCCGAGCGCGGCGAGCATCTCGGCTACTTCATTTTCGCTCGGGCCTACGTGGCGAGCGACGAAGCTATCGGAGCCGACGACGGACGTCGGGGTGGTCATGGTGGTCATATGCTTCCTCGAGAACCGTGTTCGCGCCACGGATATCCGCTGTGGACTGAAGCGCTGTCTGGAGACGTGCAGATCAGGTGAACGACGCCCGCCCACCGAGAGCCGCCCGGAAGGCGTGCGGCGGGTGCCGCGCACCGAAATCTGCAATTACGCGGAGCGAAATTCCATTGGCACGCGCCGTACGCGCGCCGCATTCCTTGCCGCTCGCGTCTCACCAGCGCTATGCTTCGATGGCAGCGCACGATGCGGCTGCCGGAAGCCCCTTCCGGATCGGACTCGGTGTCGCCTCCTTCCACCTCCTCTCCCCCTCCCTCCACGGCGCTCGATCTCCAGGCGCCTGCAGCAGATGCCGCCTCGGGCGTCCGCTGGCGCGTCCTGGTATCCGCTCCCCTCGACGGGGCGTCGAATATGGCGCTGGATGAAGCGCTGATGCTGAGAGCGACCCGGGGGGACGAGGCGGTGCTGCGCATCTACGGCTGGTCGCATCCGACCCTGTCGC
>DASSOX010000309.1:0-17816 GCA_035700125.1 Gemmatimonadaceae bacterium | reverse complement strand
ACCGGTCCGACCCGTTCGGCGCGTGCGCACGCTCGCACTTCACCACGAAGTTTCCCTTCGACGTCTCGAAGCGTGCGTACCACACCGGAGGCGAGGGGCGCTTCCACTCGGGGTTCGAGGGGTCGAGGAGGAGTGACTTCGGGTTGGTGTTCGCGCCCTGCTGCGCGCCGGCCGGCGCTCCGCCGGCGAGCAGCGCGGCCGCGAGCAGGAGAACGGCAGCAGCGAGAAATGGTCTGGTCGATCGAAGTTGCATCGGAGCATCCGGGTCGGGGCGAGATTTCATTCCGGAAGCTATTCGGGTGTATCTCGATTCACACGCCGAGGGAGAGGAGGCCGATGCGAGGCTTTTGTTCGACCGGCCGACCTCCGTGATTTCTGGATCTCGAAGCAGCGCGATCAACGCGGCAGCGCGAAAGCCACCACGTAGTCACCGCGCCCCCACTGGTCTCCGCCGCCCACGCAGATCACCACGTACTGCCGCCCTCCAACCGAATAGGTCATGGGCGTCGCCCGCGCACCCGCCGGGAGCTCCCCACGCCAAAGCTCCGCGCCGGTCTCGGTATCGAAGGCGCGGATGTAGTGATCCATGGTGGCGCCGATGAAGGTGACGCCGCTCGCGGTAACTATCGCGCCGCCGAGGTTGGGGAGGCCCAGCGACTTCGCCTCTCGCGCACCCGATCCGGGGCGCAGCGCGCTGGCGTCGCCGAGCGGCACATCCCAACGCTTCGCACCCGTCGTGAGATCTATCGCGACGAGTGAGCCCCACGGGGGCGACACGCACGGTGCTCCGCTTTTCGAAAACAGGAAGCGGCGCCGCATGATGTACGGCGTCCCGTGCATCCGCGTGTACTGGTCGCCGAGCCGCGCGGCGTTGCTGTGCATCTCGGCGGTATCCAGCTCGGCGATCGGAATGAGCTGGACCATCGCCGCGAGGTGATTCACCGGGATTATCGCGAGCTGCCGCGCGGCATCGTACGCGACTCCGCCCCACGCCGCACCGCCGACGTTCCCCGGCATCACCAGCGTTCCCTGCAGGCTCGGTGGCGTATAGGTGCCGTCGTTCAGCAGCGGGCGGATCTGCGCGAGGCACGATTCCCTGTCCGCGGGCGTGAGCCCGAACACGCTGTCCAGCGGGAATAGCTGGGGCGAGAGCGGCGGGATGACCGTGTTGAACGGCTGCGTGGGCGACGCCTTCTCACCGGCGATGGTGCTCGCGGGGACTGGTCGCTCCTCCACGGGAAAGACCGGCTTCCCGGTATCGCGGTCGAGCACGAAGAGCTGGCCGGTCTTCGTCGCCTGGAGCACTACATCGATTCGCTTTCCATCGCGCGTGATCGTCGCCAGCGCCGGCGGCGCGGCGTTGTCGTAGTCCCAGAGATCGTGGTGCACGGTCTGAAAGCTCCAGACCACCTCGCCCGTGGATGCGCGCAGCGCAACGATCGAGTTGGCGTAGCGATTGTCGCCGAGCCGCTCGCCGCCGTAGTAGTCGGGACTCGGCGACCCTGTGGGTACGAACACCATGTCGCGCGCAGAGTCCGCGGCGATCACCGACCATGCGTTCGCCGCGCCCGTACTGTGCGCCATCGGTCCACGCCACGAGCGCCATGCCGGGTCGGTGGAGTCGCGCGGTACCGGATCCCACGTCCACCTCAGCTCTCCGGTGCGTGCGTCGTAGGCGCGCACCTCGCCGCTCGCGGCGTTGGTGCGAATGTTGTCCGCCACCGCCGAGCCGGTCACGATCATCCCGCCGATCACCGCGGGCGGGGAGGTAAGCTCGTACTCGGGCGTCTCGAATGGCGAATTGCGCAGCCCCTCACGGAGCGAGATGGTGCCGTCGTTGCCGAAGTCGCGACAGGGCGCGCCCGTCTTGGCATCGAGCGCGACGATGCGCGCATCGAGAGTACCGAGGTAGATGCGCCGGCTGCACGGCGCGTTCGCCGCCGCCGCGGGATCGAGCCAGGTGGAGACGCCGCGGCTCGCTGGATCGCCGAAGTCCGCCGTCGCATCCACGTGGGCGTCGTACGACCAGAGCTCGCGACCAGCGGCAGGGTCGAGTGCGATCACCCGGCCGAACGGAGTCGAGAGATAGAGAATGCCGTCCACCATCAGCGGCGTCGCCTCGAAGCGCGTGTGGTCGTCGGAGCGCGCGAAGTCGCCGGTGCGATAAGTCCACACGACCGACAGGCGCCCCACGTTGTCGCGGGTGATCTGCGTGAGCGGCGAGTTGCGGGCGCCGCCAGGGTCGCGGCCGTATGCGGGCCACTCGTTGACGGACTGCGAAGCGATTGGGGAGAGCGCGAAAGCGCTGGCCGCGACCAGCTGAATGACGAGGGACCGAATCAGGCGGTGCATCTATGAGATGTAAGAGAAGTACTGTGAGCACAGGACGCGAACGAGCTCGACGACAACTACGCGCGAGTCGTGGCGATTGTGTCAGCTCCATCTCTGACCTCTGCCGACGGGAAGCGCTGGTAGCGCCCAGCGCGGTGCAACTCCTCTCGACGCCCGTTCCGGCCTCGCGAGAATGGAGTACCTGAGCCATCTCGTGCGACGATCAACCGGAGGCGACCATGTTGCTGATCCGAGACATAATGTACTGCAAGCCGGGGAAGGTGCGGCCGATGGTCGAGAAGTTCATCGCGATGTCGGAGCTCGGCGAGAAATCCGGGATGCCCCGCATGCGCGTCATGACCGACATGTGCGCCGAGCGCTATTGGACCGTGGTGGCGGAGATGGAAGTGGAGGACATGCAGACGTTCGAGCGGATGATGACCTCGATACAAACATCGGACGAGGACGCGAAGCAGTTCGAGGAGATAGCGATTCCTGCCAGCCGAGGTAGCACATCTCCTCGGGAATCGCTGCGGGAATCCCTTCCTGAACGATCTGAACCTCGCACCCACAGCTCAATGGGGGACGGATGGCCGCGCCCGCGCCACGAGACTTCCGACTTCGGCGACCGAGACGAGCGACCGCCCGTACCCGCGGCCGCGCGCGGGGGCCGCGGGTTAATTTCCCGATCCGGCTCGGCCATACCGCCACCCAGCCCCCAGGGGGTACATGCGTGTTCCACCTTCAGTACAGCGCGTGGCTACCGCTGCCGCGCTCATCACGATGATCGACGGAGCAGCCGCGCCGGCGAAGTCGGCACCCAGTGACTACTCGACCCTCGTCCAGCTCTTCGAGCAGTGGCGCGCCTTCGCGCAGCCGGCGATGCGCGACGGAGTGCCCGACTACACCGCGCCCGCCATGGCGGCGAAGGCGAAGGCGCTCCCCGACTGGCGCGCGCGGCTCGAAGCCATCGACACCACCGGCTGGCCCGTCGCGCAGCAGATCGACTATCGGCTGGTGAAGGCGGAGATGAACGGTCTCGATTTCGATCTCCGCGTGCTGCGTCCGTGGGCGCGCGACCCCGCCTTCTACGTGAGCGTCTGGTCGAGCCGCACCGACGTCCCGTCGCGCGAAGCGCCGGTCTCGTACCCCGAGATCCAGCTCTACGACTACCGCTTCCCCCTCTCCGCCGACGCGCAGCGCGAGCTGACCACCACAATCGGGATGATCCCCACCCTCCTCGCGCAGGCGAAGGTGAATCTGAAGGAGAGCAACGCGCGCGACCTCTGGGTCTTTGGCGTGCGGCAGCTGCGCGAGCAGGCGACGACGCTGGAAGCGCTGGAGAAGGGGACGCTCACCGTGAGCTCGGCCCTGAAGCGCCAGCGCGCCGACCTCACCGGCGCGACACCGGAGCTGCGCACCGCGGTCGTCAACGCGAGGCGAGCGACGGAGGACTTCGTCGCGTGGCTCGACAAGCTCGCGCCCACGAAGACCGGTCCTTCAGGTGTCGGAAAGGAGAATTACAGCTGGTACCAGCAGAACGTGCACTTCATCCCGTACGGCTGGGACGAGGAAGTCGAGCTGCTGAAGCGCGAGCTCGTGCGCGCGCAGGCCGCGCTGCGCCTCACCGAGCACGATAACCGCGAGCTTCCGCCGCTCGATCCAATCGAGGACAGAGCCGCGTACGACTCCATGGCCAGCGCGCATCTCGATAGCTTCGTTCGCTTTCTTGTAGACGAGAAGGTCATCCCGGACAAGCCGTACATCAGGCCGGCGCTGCAGGCGAAGCTTCCGGGGTTCGTGCCGAGCGAGCGGCGCGCGTTCTTCAGCCAGGTGACGCAGCGCGAGCCGATGCTTCTTCTCTCGCACGACTACCACTGGATAGATCTCGCGCGGATGCGCGACGAGCCGCACGCGAGTCCCATTCGTCGGGTCCCGTCGCTCTCCAACATCTGGGACACGCGCGCCGAGGGCTTCGCGACGGCGTTCGAGGAGATTCTTCTGCACGCGGGGCTCTACGACGACAACCCTCGAGCGAAGGAGCTGGTGTGGGTGATGCTCGCCAATCGCGCCGCGCGCGGGCTCGCGTCACTCTACGTCCAGGCCAACGAGCTCACACTGGAGCAGGCGGGCCACTTCCACGGCGAATGGACGCCGCGCGGCTGGGCCAGGGCGAACGACGACCTCACCGCCTTCGAGCAGCTCCTCTACCTTCGCCAGCCGGGCTACGGCACCAGCTACGTCACGGGGAAGATCCAGTTCGACGAGCTGCTGGCGAAGTACGCGCACCAGCAGGAGCTGGCGGGAAAGCCCTTCGTGCTGGCGGAGTTCATGGGTCGCTTCAACGATGCGGGGATGATTCCCATCCCGCTCATCGAGGCGGAGCTCATCACGAACGAGCAGGCGCTTCCGCTGCGAGGTCGGCTCTCGCCGCGGTGAAGGGCAAGGGCTCGCGCGTTACCGTACGGTAACGCGCGAGCCCTTGCCTGGTGCGTGGCTGCCCACTTTTCCTGGGGTGCCTGGTCAGCGCGGCGACACAACCAGAGTCGAGTAGCCGATTCCATCCGACCAGGTCCCGGTCGGAGCCCACCCCACGATGCGCGCCCGGTCGATGTCGATAGTGATGACCCGGTTGCGCCCCTGCAGCGTGACGAACGCCCAGCGGCCGTCGTGCGAGACCGTCACACCTTCAGGCGATGGCGAGCCCGGCACCTCCGCGGTGGAGACGATGCTGTCAGCCGGGATGTCGAGCGTTGCGCGCTCGCGCCGCGTCGAGACATCGAAGATCCGTACCTGCGCTTTCATCGGATCGGTGATGATGGCGCGACGTCCGTCGGGCGTGATCGCCAGGCGGTACGGCAGACCGAAGCCGCGCAGCGTGTCCACGGGCTGAGTCGTCAGAAGATCGACGACCACCACCACGCTGTCGCGATCGCTCCCCACCCAGGCGGTGGTGCCATCGGGCGTGATGGCGATTCCCTCGGGAGCGGCGGTCACGCGAACCGTGGCCGCGCTGTCGGTGCCGGAAGGACGGATCACCGAGATCGTGCCGTCGGCAATGTTCGCCGTCACCATCGTGCTGCCATCGGCGGAGAGCGAGAGCATGTGCGTGGCGCGGCCGTTCGTGGGCAGCACGCGCGAGATCGCGCCCGTGCGAAAGTCGATCAGCAGAACCGCCTTCTTCGACTCGGCCGTGACCGCGAGCAGTGTGTCGCCGGGGAGGAAGGCCATTCCGTGGGGACGCTCGTAGCCGCGGATCTCGATGCTCCGCGACACCCGGAGCGCGGGGATGTCGATGACGGTGATCGAATTGCCGGGCTCACCGCGCGGACCATAGTTACTGACCACGGCCCAGCGCCCGTCGTGGGAGACCGCTACCTCGTGCGGACCGCGGCCGGTCGGGAGCGTGGCGAGCACGCGTCCCGTGGCCGCGTCGAGCACCGTGGCGGTGTGGTCATTCATGTTGCTCACGACCACCGTCCCGGTTGGGCGATCCTGCGCGCTCGCGGCACGCACCGGCGCGGGGGCGAGAGCGGCTCCGAGAAGGAGCGCGCGAGCGAGAATTCCGGGTGCCACCATCGGAGGCGTCGACGCGACTTCCCTTCTCATATCGCGAGCCACATGTGTGTGGGGCATCGTCGTCAGCCTCTCACCGACTGACCTCCAAAGCGCTTCGCGCTTCGCTCGCGCGCCTTCCGCTCCTCCTCGGCGCGATCGCGTGGCGGAGCGCTCGTGACGAGCGCCTCGAGGAGCTGCCGGGCCGCAAGGCTCACTTCATCTACCGCGCGGTTGAACGCCAGCTCGTTAGCGCGCGATGGGTGAGTGCAACCGCTCAGCTTCCGGACGAACTGGAGCGCCGAGGCGCGGATCTCCTCTTCGGTCGCGGGTGGGTCGAAGTTCGCGAGCGTTCTGATGTTGCGGCACATGGGGCAGTTACTCCAACACAGGTCTGTGGCAAGGAGGTCGCCAGGGAGTCGCGGTCAGAGCTCCCTCAACGCCTCCACAGGATCCACGCGTAGTGCGCGCCGCGCAGGTACGCGGCATGCCACGAGCGCGGCGCCCAGCAGCACCGCCGCGCCGATCGCAAATGACAACGGATCGGTACGCGTGACACCGTAGAGCAGTTTCACCACGATTCGCGTGGCCCACCAGGAGGCCACCAGACCGACGGCGCCTCCGATCATCGCCAGCGCAACTCCCTGCCTCACCACCAGCCGCGTGACCTGCCGCGGCGTGGCCCCGAGGGCGATGCGAATCCCGATTTCGCCCCTGCGCTGCGCGACCGCGTGGGCCAGCACTCCGTACAAGCCCACCGCTGCCAGCAGCAGCGCGATCGCCGTGAACGCGAGCAGGATCGTCGTAGCGAAGCGCACTGGCGCCATCGACTCTGCCAGCACATTCTCCGCGCTGGTGATCTTCGCCGGCGGCAGGTGCGGGTTCATGGAGACTATCAGCGAGCGAAGCTGCGCCGAGGGATCAGTGGAACCATCGGCGCGAACGATCACCTGCACGTCAGCTGGATGCGACATCGGCTGATAGATGGCGGGGAGAGTCGATGCATGAAGCAGCCCGCCCACGGCCGCATCGGCCACAACACCGGCAACCTCCCATTGCTCCTGCCCCACGGCGATCATCCCTCCGAGCCGCAGACGCAGGCCGACCGCGCGCTGGCCCGGCCAGAGGGTGTTGGCCAACGTCTGGTTGATGACGATCTGGTTCGATGTGCTGCTCGAGTCAGTGAACGTCGATCCGTCCACCAGAGGAAGGCCGACGACGCGGAAGTAATCCGGCGAGAGATTCGTCGCTCGCACGAAGGCTCCGCCGCGGAGCGGGATCGGCTCGCCTCCCTCCGCCCGCACCGTTCCGTCTCCGAAACCCAGCAACTCCGGTGGAGCTCGATCTCCGAACGCCACGGCGTGCACGCCGGGAAGAGCGCCGGCCCTGACCGCGAGCTCCTTCAGGAACGCGGCACGCACCGCGGATGTCGATGAATCACCGGGAGGGAAGATGACTCGTACCGAGTAGACTCCCCGCGCGTCGAAGCCCGGGTCGATCGACGCGAGATGGACGACGCTGCGCACGAGCAGAGTGGCACCTACGAGCAAGACAACCGACAGCGCCATCTCCGTGACCACCAGTGCTGAGCGCACGCGATGCTGCCCTCGACCCGCCGACGCAAAGGGGGCGCCGACTCTGAGCGCCACGCTGGTGGAGCGCAGCCCGAGCCGCCACGCGCCGGCCAGCCCGAACGCAATCGCGGCGATTGCCGACACGCCTAGAGTGAGCGCGAGGACGGCGTCATCCAGCCTCGGCGCACCGAACATGGTGAGCTCCGCGGGGCGCCAGGCAACGAGCTCGCGCAGGCCGATCCAGCCGAGCCAAACACCCGCGACGCAGCCAGCCGCGGCGAGCATGGAGCCCTCGGTGAGAAGCTGACGGACAAGCCGCCACCTCCCGGCACCGAGAGCAGCGCGGATTGCGAGCTCACGCTCGCGACCGGCGGATCGAGCGAGCAGGAGGTGCGCGACGTTCACGCAAGCGATGAGCAGCACCAGCGCGCCCGCTGCCCAGAGCATGATAAGTGTGTCGCCCGACCCCACCAGCGACCGCGGCGGCCGGAGAGTCACCAGCCAGCGCGAAGCGCCGGCGTCCGAAGGCAGCTCGGCGCGCGCACGCAGCATTTCCAGCTCGCTGGTCGCCGCCGCGAGAGAGATACCCGGGCGAAGCCGAACGATCGGCATGGCGCCCCTCGCCGCGCCGAGGTCGAGCGGGAGCCAGACGTCCGGGGCCCCCCGCGCGCTACGCAGAGGGAGCGACAGCTCATCCGGCAGAACTCCTACTACATCGTACGGTTCACCATCGAGCGCGATGCTCTTTCCTAGCACCTGTTCGCTCCCGCCGAAGCGTGTGCGCCAGACATGCTCGCTCAGCAATGCGACCCGCGCTGCGCCGTACACCGTATCGGCCATCGAGAAGCCACGTCCTATCACGGGACGCTGGCCTGCGAAGGAGGAGAACGAAGGCGTGATGAGAGCCGCTCGCAGCACCGCGACTCCACCGTCCGGCGCCAGCAAGCTCCTGTCGCCCACATCGAACGCCTCCACTTCGGAGAAAGAGCGAGCCTGCGTGCGCCAGGATAGGAGTTGCTCCGGTTCCGGCGAGATCATAAAGGAGCCGGCGGGAGCACCACGAGGCTGAAGGAAGAGGAGCGCGATCCGATCCGCGTCGGGATACGGAAGCGGATGGAGAAGCATCCCGTTAAGGACGCTGAACATCGCCGTATTCGCGCCGATGCCCAGCGCCAGCGTGAGCACGGCGATCGCCGTGAAGCCGGGTGCATTGCGGAACTGGCGGGCGGCGAAGCGGACGTCCTGCGTCCACTCCGCCAGCCATTCGAAGATGCGCAACCAACACGACAGCCGGACGGCGCGGCGCGTGGCGTAGACGTGGTACTCCTCCGTGTCTCCGAAGCGGCGGAGCGCTTCGGCCTCGGCTTCCGCCTCGTTCATGCCGAGCGCGCGGAGCTCGTCGACGCGCATGGCGATGTGAGCCCGCATCTCTTCGTCGAGATCACGGAGGATCCGAGGGCTATACCCCGGGAGGCGGAAGAGGCGACGCACACCTGGCGGAAGCTTCATCCCCGACTGGCGTCTCTCCGAGAAGAGTGACACGGGCGTTACGCCGTCTCGAGGATGCCGGAGACCGCTACCACGTAGCGCTTCCAGGTAGCCGTCTCGGTGCGCAGCAGCTTCCGGCCGCGGGCGGTGAGCGAGTAATACTTGGCCCGGCGATTGTTATCGGAGATTCCCCACTCCGAGGCGATGGCGCCCGAGTCTTCCAGGCGGTGCAGCGCCTTGTATAGCGCGGAGTCGACTATCTCGAGCTCATTCCGAGTGCCCTGCTCTATCCACTTGCTGAGGCCGAAGCCGTGCATCGGCGCGATGGAGAGGGCTTTGAGGACAAGGAGGTCGAGGGTACCGTGGAGCAGGTCGGAGGTTTCGCGGGGCATGAGCTCTCATTACACGAGGTTAGGGGAGAAGGTGTGGAATGAGAATGAAGGCGTCAAGAGGGGAGGACACCGCGTTGGCTTCGAGCAACCCGATCGCGCGGGAAGGCGGCCATGCGACGTCGAGCATCATAGTGCGAGCTCCCTCAGCTTCTCCACGTGTACGAGTACGCCGCACGCGGGACACGCCAGTGCGTGGGGCGCCAGCTCCGTTCCGCACTTCGCGCACCCCGAGCGAGGCTCGGCGCGCCGAGCGCTGGTCGCTTCCACATGTCAGCCGCCCGCCGCGGACAGCTGAGGCCCGACGCGATAAGTCCCCGAGACTTGCAGGTGCGGCGCGCCCGTCATCTCCAGCTGGCTCCTGGTACTCTCGTTCATGGGGCTATACTCGGCGAATCTCGACGCGGCCTTTCGTGCGCCGAAACGTGCGCTTGACCACAAGCCGAGGACGATGACGAATGGCGAACGACTCGTGACTTATCGGAGATCAGCCGCCCGCGTGGCGGCAGCCCATTGCTCCTGGAGCCCGAGTCGCGCGATCCATCGCACGAGGTATTCTCGATCCAGGTCGCCAGCGCGGATTCTGAGCAGCCTGGCCGAATCGTCGATTTGACGCTGTGATTGCCCGAGCTTCGCCCACTCCAGCTTCGCGATGATGACATCCTCGATCGTTGCGATCGCGAGTGGCATCCCCTGGAAATCGACCACTTCCCGGCGGTCGAACTCCTCCCGGCTGAACTGACGTGCCTTCCGCACGATGAGGTCTACTTTCCACCCCGTCGCCAGATCGATGATGTTGAACTGCCCTTCATCGCGCTGCGCCTGCAATGCCGCCCCCTCATCGACGTAGTAATCCGCAGGAGGCAGGAGCGCGACGAGCGCCCGGAGCTGTGCCTGGGTCGGTGCCACCACAATGTCGATGTCCTGGGTCGCGCGTGGAGCACCATGAAACGAGCCGGCAAAGGATCCGGTCAGCATGTATGGGATTCCCACCTGCTCGAGCGCTCCGACTATGCGCCGGAACACGTCGCTGGCGGTCATCGGAGAGGCATCGGTAGCTCGGTTGGCGCGCCGTCGACCGCGAGAAAGGCGTAGCGCAACAACTCTCGCCTGAGCTGACGGTCCGTCCAGTCCGGATGCACCCGACGCATCCGGGCGATGGCCAGCTCGCGAGCCGACTCGCTCATATCGAGCGCCAGTGCGAGGCGCTCCGCTCCGGTCATCGCCCGATGAATCCGAGCCTGTATCTCCTCGGCCGCCGGACTCGTATCGTTCATGATTCCTCCGCTGCTTACCGCCTGGATGCGGAACGGGCGCCGGTGACCTCTTCCCCATTTAGTCACTTGGGCACGGCCGTCGTGGCTCACAATCTACACGATCTGATTGACAAAGGGGCGTAGCGAGTCGCTTCGGCTGCAGTGCGCCGGATTTCCCAGTCACTGATCTCATCGAAGTGGTCGGCGCCCCTCGGATGCTCCCTGTCGCCACCGCCCTCGGAAGCGAGCGAGCGCGGTCTCCCTACGTCCTGCGCCTGCAACGCAGCGAGCGCGCGCGGGAAGATCGCACCACTTACCAAGCTGCTCGCCAGAGCGAGATCCGTTGGTGTACCGGACTGGAGACAGCACGGTCGCGCGCGCACCTCGGGGATGCGACGCGACCGTTCCGCGGGGCTACAGGTACACTACAATCGGCCCGACCAGAGTGAGCGGCGGCAGTTTGATCACACGCTCGAGGCGGTCATTGGACTTGTTGCTGAAGAAGTCGACACCGCCGTCCACGCTCAACCCCCGCAGATCGCAGCCGACGACACTGCCGTTGATGCTAGCGAGGAAGTCCTCCGAGTCGACGTTCGCGCACTCGACGGATGCGTCGGACATGGCGACAGATCCACCCGTTACGCCATTCCCCTCCCCCAACGCCATCGCCACAACATGGCCCACATATAGCACCGCCTCTTGCAAGTCGAGCCCTGGCACGGCCACCCTCAACACCCTTCCCTGACCGCCGTCGAGCTTTCGGGCGATATCGCCCAGACCAATATCGGGTGCCACGAGCCGACTGTTGGCCAGGCCCGGAGCGCGCGTCATCGCTCCGATGTCGCTTTCATAGTGAACCATCGCTACCAGTGAATCTCCATTCGGATGGCGCCAACCAATCGCGAAGGTCGTCCAGTCTTCCGACCCGTCGCTTCTCTGGCGCACCATAGACATGGAAGTGAAGGTGAATGGGTGACTCTTCCCATCGATCACGAGCCTACCTAGCGTTGCTTGCGACCCCGCGGTGAGCGCGCCGATGGCTACGCGAAGTAGGGAGCTGCGTAGAGCGGGGCTGACCCCCTGGCTCCGTGCATCCTTCATCTGGGCAATGATCTCATCGTTGCTAAGGGCAGGCCCTGCCGCATCTCGAACATGCTGAGCAATTGCGCCTGGCGGAAAATGCCTACCGACCCTGACCGTGAGGCCACCAGGCTGGCTCGTGTGGTCGATGTAAGAGAATGGTCAGACTTGTCGCAGAATCTCTCGCCGGGCTGGCGGCGCGACACGCCTCGCCGCACCATACTCCCACCGTTCGCGTGGCCCTTGCGACCGTCGACCATAACTCGCCCCCTGGACGACCCGCCTGACACATGCAGCATCTCTCGAGTCGAATCGCTCGGCAGGGTCGGATGATCTTCGGAGTCGCGATCATCGCGCTGGGCGGTGAGCATCTGATCTTCGCTACCACGGCAGCGAAGTTCTTCCCACCCCAGTTCCGCGCGCTCGTGATCCCGGTAATCCCGTGGATTCCCGCGCACCCGTGGCTCGCCTACCTGACCGGCGCTGCACTGATCGTGGCCGGCGCGAGTATTCTCGTGGATGTGAGAGCCCGCGCGGGCGCACTGGTCATCGGCGGTATTCTTCTCGGGTCAAACCTCATCCTGCACATGCCACGAGTGCTCGTCGCTCCGCAGAACTGGGCTCTGCGCGGCCAGGTGTGCGAGATGCTCGCGCTTTCGTCAGCCGCGTTCATCCTCGCTGGAACGCTGCCGCGCGCTGACGGCGGCGCTCGACGATCGGATTCCGTGCTGGCGAGCACCGGCCGAGTCCTCTTCGGAATCACGACGGTGGTGTTCGGCGTGGATCACTTTCTGGCACTCGACCTCATCGCGAGCCTGGTTCCCGCGTGGATGCCGGCGCATGTCCTGATCGCTTCTCTCACGGGCAGCGCGATGATCGCCGCGGGGGTGAGCATCCTGACGAGATGGATGGGTGGACCGGCGGCCTTCGGGTTAGGGGTGATGTTCCTGCTGTTCGTGCTCACGCTGCACGCACCGCGGGTACTGGCGGCTCCGCACAATCCGAATGAGTGGTCGAGCGCACTCATCGCGCTCGGCATGTGCGGTGCCTCCTGGATTTGCGCCGCGGTCGCCCATCAGGCGGTGTCACTCTCGCCCGACGCCTCCAGCAGCGCCAGCTCGATTCCCTGGTAGTGCGGCGCCAATCGCGGCTCTACTCCGATGCGCCGCACCTCCACGAAGCGGAAGCCCTGCCGTCCGTAGAAGTCGATGAGCGCCTTGTTGCTCGCCCACGTGTCTATCCTGAGACCGGCGCGCCCGAGCCTGCGACACTCCGCCCACGCCCACTCGAGGACCGCTCCCATGATCCCCCGCCCCGGATACGTCGTCGCTCGCGCGATCCGGTGGAGATAGATGTGCGCACCGCACTCGCGCTCGCCCCAGATCGCCTCGTCTTCGTAAGCGACCGAGAACACGCCTGCCAGCGCGTCACCATCCATGATGCGGAATAGTCGTCCCGTCTCGATCTCGCCGACGATCATTGGAGTCGGGAACTCATCCCAGAGGATCCCGCCCTGCCTGCGCTGAATCTCCGTGGCGCTGGCATACACGGCGCGGATCGCGGGAAGATCGGAAAGTGTGGTGGGTTCGACTCGCATCTGACACACGGTTCGATTGACCAGCGGTGCCGGGACCAGACCCGCCCCGTGTCCAAGCGATATCGCCGCCGCTCGGTTCCCTCCGATTCCAAACCCCGCTGCACGCGATATTCTTCACCCATCCAACGCTTACCCGTGGACGACGTCGACGTGCTCGTACGGAAGCTCGCGCTCGTCCTCCTTCACGAATACATCGCATGAGCCACCCCACATGGTCCAGGCCAGAGCACCGGCTCGCCCTGGCCACCTGCTCTTCGCTACCCGACCTCGACGCCGACGACCAGCTGCTCCTCGCGCCTCTTGCCGCGCGCGGCGTGGCCGCCACCCCCGTCGTGTGGGACGACCCCGACGTCTCCTGGTCCGCCTTCGACGGAGTGCTCGTGCGCTCCTGCTGGGACTATCACCTGCGGACGCGCGATTTCAACCGCTGGATCGACGCGCTGGAGGCCGCGAGCGTGCAGCTCTGGAATCCACCGGCCGTGCTCCGCTGGAACGCCGAGAAGAGCTACCTGCGGGAGCTGGCCGCCCGCGGCATCGACGTGGTACCGACGCGCTGGGTGGAGCGCGGCGCGGCGGATTCGCTCGCGTCGGTGCTCGCCGAGACCGGGTGGTCGCGTGCTGTCGTGAAGCCGGCCATCTCGGCCGCCGCGCACGCCACGTGGCGCACGTCGCCCGATGAAGCGGCCGCGCGGGAGGAGGAGTTCCGCGCCCTCGTCGCGAGCGGCAGGGTGATGGTGCAACCGTACCTCGACGTGGTCGAGCGCGATGGTGAGTGGTCGTTGGTGTTCCTCGACGGTGCGTTCAGCCACGCCGTGATAAAACGGCCGAAGGCCGGCGACTTTCGCGTGCAGAGCCATCATGGCGGCGAGGAGCACGCCACGGTTGCGCCCCCGGCATTGATCGCGGCCGCGGAGGCCGTGGTGCGGGCCGGCGCCGCGGAATGTCTCTACGCCCGCGTCGACGGCTGCGTGCTCGACGGGCGCTTCCAACTGATGGAGCTGGAGCTCCTGGAGCCGTCGCTCTTTCTAAGGGAGCACCCCGCCGCCGCCGAGCGACTGGCCGACGCACTGGTGCGGGCCCTGCGCGCGAAGATCGCTGGCTGTGAGAGGTCGTAGACCGAGACCCGCTGGCCGTCTCACTCGCTCGGCAGCACCAGCGTGAACGTGCTCCCTACCCCGACCTCCGAGCTCACGCTCAACGCACCGCCAAGCAGCTCCGCGAGCCGGCGAGAGATCGCCAGGCCGAGTCCCGTACCGCGGTGCTCGCCGGGAGCGAGCTGCACGAACTCCTCGAAGATCTTCTCCTGCTCACTCTCGGGGATGCCGGGGCCACGGTCCGCGACGCTCAAGGTCACGCCGCCTGGAACGGCGGCGCAACGAAGCGTGATCGGCAACCCGCCGCTGAACTTGAGTGCGTTACTCAGGAGATTGAGCAGGATCTGCCTCACGCGCCGAGGATCGGTCACGGTGCGAGCCGGTTGATCTACGTCGCGCTCCAGGATCACCGACGTGCCGTGCTCCCTGGCGCTCGGGCGCACGCTGAGGAGGATGTCCTCCACCAGCGCGGTGATGTCTACGTCTTCCTTCCTCAACTCGATGCGCCCGGCTTCGATCTTCGCGAGGTCGAGTACGTCGTCCACCAGCTCGTGCAGATGGCTGGCGGCGCGCCGCGAGCGAACGAGTGCGTCGCTCAGATCCCGCGAGATCGTACCGTACACTCCCTCGAGCGCGAGTCCGATGTAACCGATGATCGCGTTGATGGGCGTGCGGAGCTCGTGGTTCATCGCCGCATAGAACCGGCTCCGCGAGGAGAGCGCGGATTCCAGGTCCGCACGCTGATGCAGCAGCTCGTCGTTCACCTGCTCGAGCTCCGCGGCCTGCTCCTCCAGCTCGTTCGCCTGGTCCTCGAGCTGCTGCTGCGTGGCGTAGCGCTCGGTGAGATCGTGCAGCACCACCGCGAAGAGCGCCGGATCGCTCCCCGCCACACGGACCACGAGTAGCTCGCCGCGCCCGGTGCTGCCGTCGTTCAGAAGGAACGTCACCTCCGCGTTGCGCGGCTCGCGAGCGGCGCCGGAGAGAAGCTCAAGCATCGACGACGGCTTGTCAGACCACGACGACGCGGACGGGCGCACCACGGCATCGAGCTGCAAGCCCACGAGGCTGCGCCCGGCCGCGGCGGCGAGGTGTCCGGCAGCGCGATTCGCCGAGAGAATGCGACCGCTCGGCCCCACCGAGAAGACGGGATCGGGGAGCACCTCCAGCAGATCTGCGAGGTACGCGTCGGAGATGAGCGCGCGCTCCGATCGCTGCGGAGACGACGTGATGTGGTCACGCTCGATCCGCTCGCGCGTGCGGGAATACCTCCGCCGCTGACGCGTGACACCCGCCGCACGCTCGGCGATCGCGCCGCTTACATCCGCGGGCGAGGCTATCCAGAGCTCCCCGACCCCGGGCGTGAACAGAACTCCGCTCGCCAGAGCGCGGCGGCGCTCCTCGCTTTCCGCCACGACGACTACCTGCACGTCCGCGTCTACCTGATGCACGCGGCGCGCGATGGCTAGCGGGTCGAGCGATGCGGCATCGACGAGGACGCAATCGACGTCGCCGAGCGCCTGCTCCACCGGGGGAACCACCGTACCCGCATGCGCGTCATGGCTCGCGGTCGCGAGCGGCACGACTCGTCCGCCAGCGCGTCCGCTCCAGCGAGGCGGCTCGCTTCCCGCGGCATGTAGAACCACGGCGCCAGCGGAAGGCCGCGAATGTTCGGCGCTGCTCGCCTCCACCGTCTCGGTCACAGCAGCGGCAGATTGAGCAGCGCCCGCCCCACCCACGTCTTGAGCATATCCGTCGTGGGTGCCATGACGTGACTCGCGCGCGCGTCGCGAAGGATGCGCGCGAGTCGGCTGTTCTCCCTGTACGCGCTCCCGCCGCAGAGCGTCATCGCCTCGTTGGCGAGATGCACCGCGGTGTCGCCCGCCATCGCCTTGCACGCGAGGATCGAAGGCAGCGCATCCGGAGCTCCGGCATCGCCTTTCGCGGCGGCCGAGTAGATGAGCTGTCGGGTAGCCTCGAGCTCTCCCCAGAGATCTCCGAGCCGGTGCGCCACGACCGGGGCCTGCCCCAGCAGCTCGCCGGAATGGCCATGGCGCCGCGTGCCCGTGTGCATCCGCGCCTCGTCGATCGCCGCCTGCGCCACGCCCAGGTAAGTCCCCGCCATGGCCATGAGGAAATAGGGCGCGACGACCTCGAATATGTACCAGAGCTGATCTCCCTGTGCGCCGAGCAGGTTCTCGCGCGGCAGCTCCACGCCGGAAAGGCGCATCGTGCGCGAGTCGTTGGCTCGCATGCCGAAGCCCTGCCAGCTGTCGAGCCACTCGATCCCTTCCCGATCGCCGTCGACCACCATGCAGCTGAAGGCGCCGTCGTCTTCCGTCCTGGTAATCGCTGTGGTGGAGATGACGTACGAGTCCGCATGCGAGCCGTTGGTGACGAAGCTCTTGATGCCAGTTACGCGGAACCCGTCCGGCGTCGGCTGGAGCTCCGTTTCCGGGTAGAAAAAGATCGAGCCCGATCCCGGCTCGCTCAGTGCGAGTGAGGTGAGGTGCTCGCCGCGCGCGATCGGGACGAGGTAGCGATCGCGCTGCTGGTCGGTGGCCTTGGCGGCTATCACCGCGGTTCCCACGCAGTGCATGACGAAACAGAGTGCCGCCGACGCGCTCTCGGTCGCGAGCACCTCGGAGACGGCCACCAGTCCCACCATCCCCTCGCCAAGGCCACCCACCGATGTCGGCGCCTGGAGAGCCGTGAGACGGGAGTCGCGGAGGGCGCGCATGGTCTTCTCGGGCCAGCGAGCGTGGTAGTCATCCTCGGCCGCGGTGCACGAGGTGACGGTTGTGGCTATCTCGCGAGCGGTCCCCACGATGGACCGCAGCTTGGGAGACAGGTTTGACATGGCTAGCAAGGTAGTTTCGAGTTCGTGAGCAGGCGAGCGGGCCCGGTTCTACCGCGGAGCTCGAGTGCAAACGCTGCTCCAATCGCGTGCTACGGCCGCGGAAATTTCAACACCAGCGGTTGCGTCGCTCGCAGTATCTTACGCGCTTCGCCATCCGCAACCTTCGTACTCCCTTCGTGAACGCTACCTCCTCCCGCCGCGGCGCGCTCTGGGCACTCGCCGCGATGGTGCTGATCTGGGCCTACAGCTGGATCGTGATGAAGCAGGTGCTGCGCTACGTCGGCCCGTTCGACTTCGCGGCCATGCGCTACATGGGCGGCGCGGTGGTGCTCTTCGCTCTGCTCCTCCTCCGCGGCGAGTCGCTGAAGGCGCCGCCGCTGAAGTTGACGATCCTCGTGGGACTCTGCCAGACCACCGCCTTCCAGGCGCTCACGCAGTGGGCGCTCGTGAGCGGGGGCGCGGGACGAGTCTCGCTGTTCGCCTACACGATGCCGTTCTGGGTCGTGCTCATCGCATGGCTCATCCTGGCCGAGCGACCCTCATCACGACAATGGCTGGGGCTCGCGCTCGCCGCGCTCGGACTGCTGTGCGTCAT
>DASSOX010000308.1:0-9815 GCA_035700125.1 Gemmatimonadaceae bacterium | reverse complement strand
CGAGACGCTCGAGGATCCGTTGCGGTTCCGGGTGATTCGCAAGGACATAGCGCGGATGAAGACGATCCTGCGCGAGCGGCAGGGGGCGCGTGGTGCGTCCGCGACCGCTACACGGGCGTCGCGCTAGCGAGGAGTGAAAGGAAACATGGCCGAAACAGTGAAGAGCGAGGGAGCCGCGCAGCGCGGATCGCGCAAGACGCGCGTGGGCCTCGTGGTCAGCGACAAGATGGAGAAGACGGTGGTGGTAGCGATCGAGCGTCGCTTCCCGCACCCTCTTTACGGCAAGATGGTGACGCGCACCAGGCGCCTTAAGGCCCACAGCGAGGACAACTCCGCGAAGGCCGGCGACACCGTGCGCATCATGGAGACCCGGCCGCTGTCGAAGGACAAGCGGTGGCGCGTGGTCGAGATACTCGAACGTGCGCGCTGAGAGGCCCACATGATTCAGCAGGAGTCGATGGTAAAGGTCGCGGACAACTCGGGCGCCAAGCGCGCGCTCGTTATCCGCGTGCTGGGCGGGACCCGGCGCCGCTACGCGGGGCTGGGCGACACGGTCGTGGTGGCGGTGAAGGATGCGCTCCCCAACGGAACCGTTAAGAAGAGCGACGTCGCCAAGGCGGTGGTGGTTCGGACCGCCAAGGAGACGCGGCGCAAGGACGGCAGCTACATCCGCTTCGACGAGAACGCCGTCGTCATCATCAACGACGCTGGCGAGCCCCGGGCCACTCGTATCTTCGGGCCCGTCGCCCGCGAGCTGCGCGAGAAGAGATTCATGAAGATCGTCTCGCTCGCGCCCGAGGTGCTGTGAGATGCGCAAGCTGACTTATCGCGCCACCAAGCGCGCGAACGCAAAGAACAGGAACCGCCACGCGGTCAACGTCGAGCGCTTCGAGATGCCCGTCCGCAAGGGCGACACCGTGCGCGTGATGCGCGGCGAGGATGCTGGGAAGGAAGGGAAGATCATCCGCACCTATCCCAAGACCGGCCGCGTGGTGGTAGACGGCGTGAACATCGTGAAGCGGCACCGTAAGGCGCGGACCGCCGAGGAGCAGAGCGGGATCATCGATTTCCCCGCTCCGATTCACCACTCGAACGTCATGCTTCTCGATCCGAAGGGAGACAAGCCCACCCGGGTGCGCTCGCGGGTCGATGAGGATGGCACGAAGGAGCGTATCAGCGTGAAGAGCGGGGATTCCATTCCCCGGCCGCGCTGAGCGAGGATCTGGCAATGGCGACGAAGGGTAAGAAGCAGGAAGGAAGGAAGAGCGGCGGCGAGAGCGCCGCGCGCAAGGAGCACTCGGGCGCGGGCACGCCTGCACCGGCTCCGCGTCTCAAGGCATACTACGAGGGTACGGTTCGTCCGCACCTCCAGCAGCAGTTCGGCCTGGATACCGTCCACGAGATCCCGAAGCTCACCAAGATCGTGATCAACGTGGGTGTGGGTGAGGCGGTGAAGCAGCCCAAGTTTCTCGACGGCGTAGTGGAGGAGCTCGAGGTGATCACCGGCCAGCGGCCCGTGCGCACGAAGGCAAAGAAGTCGATCTCCAACTTCGGCCTCCGGCAGGGGCAGGAGATCGGCGCGAGCGTCACGCTTCGCGGCGCGCGGATGTGGGAATTCCTCGATCGCTTCATCACGATCGCGGCCCCGCGAATCCGCGACTTCCGCGGGCTCGGCACGCGCTCCTTCGACGGCCGCGGCAACTACTCCGTGGGCCTCAAGGAGCAGGTGATCTTTCCGGAGATCAACTACGACCAGGTCGAGCAGGTGCACGGCCTCGATGTGACTTTCGTAACGAGCACCAACCGCGACGATCAGGCGCTCGCGCTCCTCAGGGAGCTTGGGATGCCTTTCCGCGGGGAAGAGAAGCCCATCGTCGTGAACGCCTAGCCGGAAGTGGTCGGGAAACGACCGCCTGGGCTCAGTAAGAAACTCAAGCAGAGAGATAGATTCGATGGCTCGTAAGGCCATGATCGAGAAGAGCAAGCGTAAGCCGAAGTTCAAGGTGCGGCAGCACAATCGCTGCCAGCGCTGCGGCCGCTCGCGCGCCTACCTCCGGAAGTTCGGCATCTGCCGCATCTGCTTCCGCGACCTCTCGCTCAACGGGATGATCCCGGGAGTGCGGAAGGCGAGCTGGTAAGCAGGGGCCATTCCTAAACGTCCAGAACGGATACGATAGGACAATTACATGAGCATGACAGATCCCATCGCCGACATGCTGACGCGGATCCGCAATGCATGCGGGTCGAAGCATCGCCGCGTAGACATGCCGGCCTCGAAGCTGAAGGGCGAGATCGCTCGCCTTCTCCTCGAGAACAATTACATCCGGGACTTCAAGACCCTCGAGACCGATGAGGGGCGCAAGATTCTCCGGCTCTATCTGCGCTACGCCTCGGGCGACCAGCCCGTGATCCGCGAGCTGCGTCGCGTCTCCACGCCTGGCCTTCGCAAGTATGTCGGCGTCCGGGAGATCCCGCGCGTGCGCAACGGGCTTGGCATGGCTATTCTGAGCACTTCGCAGGGGCTGATGTCCGATCAGCAGGCGCGCCAGGCGCGCACGGGCGGCGAGCTCCTCGCGGTCATCTGGTAGGAGCAACGAGCCATGTCGCGAATCGGAAAGAAGCCGGTCCAGCTGCCCAAGAACGTCACGGCAACCATCGACGGCCGCAAGATCACCGTGAAGGGGCCGAACGGCGAGCTGCAGCGCACGCTGCATCCGGCAATGAAGATAGATCTCGAGGACGGCGCCGTGGTGGTGAAGCGTCCCTCGGATGAGAAGGAGCACAAGGCGCTGCACGGACTCACGCGTACGCTGGTGGCCAACATGGTCGAGGGTGTGGAGCGCGGGTTCAGGAAGCAGCTCGACATCGTGGGAGTGGGCTTTCGCGCCGAGACGAGGCCATACGGTCTCTTCCTCGCGCTCGGCTTCTCGCACCCGGTGGAATACCGTGCACCGAAGGGGATCAAGCTCACCGCGCCGCAGCCGACGAGCGTGATCATCGAAGGCGCCGACAAGGAGATGGTCGGTCAGGTTGCCGCGGAGATCCGCGGTCTGCGCCCGCCGGAGCCGTACAAGGGCAAGGGCATCAAGTATGCTGACGAGAAGATCCGGCGTAAGGCCGGCAAGGCGGGAGGCAAGTAAGCAATGAGACCGATACACAAGCCGAAGACGCGCAACGAGCAGCGCTACCGCCGGCACCTGCGCGTGCGCAAGCGGGTAGAGGGTACTCCCGAGCGTCCGCGGCTCGTGGTACGCCGCTCCCTCAAGCACATCTACGCGCAGATCGTGGACGACCAGTCGAGCCGCACGATTCTCACCGTGTCCGATCTCAAGGACGGCGAGGGGAAGAAGTCGGAGCGCGCGCTCAACGTCGGCAAGGCGATCGCCGAGCGGGCAAAGGCAGCGGGGATCACGCAGGTAGTGTTCGACCGCGCGGGATACAAGTACCATGGCCGCGTGAAGGCGGTGGCCGACGGCGCCCGCGAAGGCGGGTTGGAGTTCTGACAATGGCAGACAACGAGAACGTGGTTTCCGGAATGAGCGCCGCTGGCCAGGCGCCGCAGGGCGGCGGCGGACGCGGCGGCCCTGGTGGCGGCGGTGGTGGTGGACGCGGCGGCCCTGGCGGTGGCCGTGGTGGACGCGGTGGCGGCCGTGGCCGCGGTGGACCGGGCGGTGGACGCGGCGGTCCCGGTGGGGGCCGCGGTGGTCCTGGTGGCGGTCGCGGTGGCCAGGGTGGCGGCCGTGGAGGCGAGGGCGGTGGTCGCGGCTCCGGACGTGGCAACGAGGGCGGGCGCGAAGCGAGCGACCTCGTGGAAAACGTCATCTCGATCAACCGCGTGGCGAAGGTCGTCAAGGGCGGCCGGCGCTTCAGCTTCAACGCGCTCGTGGCTGTGGGCGATGCCCAGGGTCGTGTGGGTGTGGCCACCGGCAAGGCGAACGAGGTTTCCGAGGCGGTGCGCAAGGCTGTGGACGCGGCCCGTCGCGGCATGATGCAGGTGCCGCTCACCGGTGGTACGATTCCGCACGAGGTGGTTGGTGAGCATGGGGCTGGCCGGGTGCTGTTGAAGCCGGCGGCACCGGGTGCCGGCGTGATCGCCGGCGGCGCGGTGCGCGCGGTTCTCGAGTGCGCAGGCGTTGCCGACATCCTCACCAAGAGCCTCGGCTCGGCCAACCCGCACAACATGGTGCGGGCCACGATGGACGGCCTCACCCGGCTCACCACGGTAGAGCAGATCGCGCGTGAGCGGGGTGTCGAGCCCTCGAGCCTGCACTACAAGTCGCGCGCAGTATCGAAGGAGACCGTCTGATGGCCAGGACTTTCGTTTGGCACCCGAGTAAGGGGCCAGCCGTAACCGAGAAGAACACGCTCACGACCGGGAAGGTCCGGATCGAGCAGGTGCGCAGCGAGATCGGGCACCCGGCGCGGATGCGTCGCACGCTCGAATCCATCGGCCTTCGGCACCACCAGGATGTGGTGACGAAGCAGGACACGCCGGCGTTGCGCGGGCAGATCAAGCAGGTGCGTCACCTGATAAAGGTGACCCCGGTGGAGGATTGACCAGAGATGGCTAGCGAGAACGAGAAAACGGTCGAGAAGATCGGCCTGCACAACCTCCGGAGCGCGCCGGGCTCGCACCGCGCGCGCAAGCGTCTCGGCCGCGGCCCCGGTTCGGGGACTGGCAAGACCTCCGGCAAGGGTCACAAGGGTATCAAGGCGCGCGCGGGCCACCACGGCCCGGGCGGCGGGAAGCCGCACTTCGAGGGTGGTCAGATGCCGCTCACGCGCCGGCTCCCCAAGCGTGGCTTCACCAACCTTTCGCGTGTGGAGCACCAGGTCGTTCGGCTCGATGCGGTGAACCGTCTCCCCGAGGGGGAGGAGGTGACCACCGAGTCGCTGGCGGCGGCCGGTCTCATTCGCAAGGGGCGTGGTCCCGCCAAGTTGTTGGCCAACGGCGAGCTCACTCGGGCCATAACGGTTCGGGGTGTCAAGATGAGCGCGTCGGTCCGCGAGAAGATTGTCGCGGCCGGAGGCCGCGTAGAGGAGTAACATGGCGCAGAGCAACCCGGCCGCCGCGGTAGCCAACCTGTTCAAGACGCCGGAGCTGAAGTCGAAGATCGGCTTCACGCTCCTGGCGCTCGTGGTATACCGAATCGGCGCGCACATCACCGCACCCGGGATCGATGTGAACGCGCTGCTGGCCTTCTTCCAGAACCAGCAGGGCGGTCTCCTCGGACTGTACGATATGTTCGTGGGCGGCGGCCTCTCGCGCGCGACGCTGTTCGCGCTCGGAATCATCCCCTACATCTCCGCGAGCATCGTCTTCCAGATCCTCGGGGCGGTGATCCCGAAGGTCGAGAAGCTGCAGCGGGAGGAGCAGGGGAGAAAAACCGTGGAGCAGTGGACCCGCTACATGACCGTGGGCATCGCGGTCATGCAGGCATGGGGCTTCGCGCTCTTCATGGAATCGCTGCAGGGCGCGGTGGCGAACCCCGGTTTCGGGTTCCGTCTCCAGATGACGCTCTTCCTCACCACGGGCGCCGTGTTCGTGATGTGGCTGGGCGAGCAGATCACCGAGCGCGGCGTGGGCAACGGTGCCTCGCTCCTTATCTTCTTCTCGATCGTCGAGCGCTTCTGGCCGAGCATCGTCCAGACGTTCAACTTCGTGAGCACGGGCGCTCTCTCGATCTTCCAGCTTCTGCTGCTCGGCATCGTGATGCTGGCGGTGGTGGCGTTCACGGTCGCGATCACGGTGGCGGCGCGCCGCGTGCCGATCCAGATCCCGCAGCGCACCATGGCACGGGGGCGGCAGCGGGAGTCGGCCAAGAATTTCATCCCGCTTCGCATGAACGCGGCCAACGTCATGCCGATCATCTTCGCGCAGACGGTGATCGTCGTGCCTGGCACGATCGCACAGTTCTTCACGAACGTGCCGTTGATGCAGCGGATGGCCGAAGCGCTCCAGCCCAATACCTGGGCCTACTACGTGCTCTCGGCCGTGCTGGTGGTCTTCTTCACGTACTTCTACACGTCGATCATCTTCAACCCGATCGACATCTCGGAGAACCTGAAGAAGCAGGGCGGCTTCATTCCCGGCGTGAAGCCGGGCGCGAAGACGGCGGAGTACATAGATCGGGTGATGTCGCGGATCACGTTCCCGGGCGCGATCTTCCTCACTCTCATCATGCTGCTGCCAATGTGGATCGCGGACATGATCAACGTCCCCTTCCTGTTCGGTGGTACGTCGCTTCTGATCGTGGTGGGTGTGGGACTCGATACCATCCAGCAACTGCAGCAGCACCTGCTGCTCCGCAAGTACGACGGTTTCATGAAGAAGGGCCGCATCCGCTTCCGCGGGCGGCAGCCCAGCGGCTTCTGAGTTGGCCGACACCAGCAGATCTCAGCCGACCGACTGATGAACATCGTACTTCTCGGCCCCCCGGGTGCCGGAAAGGGTACCCAGGGGGAGCGGCTCGCCAGGCACTTCGATATCCCGAAGCTTGCCACGGGCGACGTGCTCCGCGAGGCCGTGCGCACGGGAACTCCGCTCGGACGCGAGGCGAAATCGTTCATGGAGCAGGGAGATCTCGTCCCGGATGAGATCATCCTCGGCATCATGAAGGAGACGCTGGCGCGACCCGAGGCGGCAAAGGGTGTGGTACTCGATGGCGTGGTGCGCACGGTTCCGCAGGCCGAAGGGCTGGAACGCGTGATGCACGAGCTGCATCGCAAGGTGGACGTCGTGCTCCTCTTCGACGTGGACGCGGACGAGCTGGTGCGTCGGATCGGTGCGCGCACGGTGTGCGAGAGCTGTCAGACGCCCTACACCGGACGCCAGCCGGGGACGAGCTGCGACAAGTGCGGCGGCCGCCTCGTACGCCGCAAGGACGACGAGCCCGAGGCGGTTCGCCACCGGATGCAGGCGTATCGGGAGCAGACGAAACCCGTGATAGACTGGTACCGTTGTCGCAGTAGAGAAAGCAACGGCCCCCGCTTCGTCGAGGTGGACGCAGTGGGCGAGGTGGACGAAGTGACTCGGCGAGTAATGAGCGGACTGGAAGCGTAATGGTTCAACTGAAGTCGAATCGGGAGATCGAGGTGATGGCCGAGGGCGGCCGGATCCTCGCTGATACCGTGGAGATGCTGCGGGGCAAGGTGGCGCCCGGACTCAGCACGATGGACCTGGACTCCATGGCCGAAGACTTCATCCGCTCGCACGCCGGTGCCACGCCTGCCTTCAAGGGACTCTACGGTTTCCCTGGCTCCATCTGCACATCGATCAACAACGAGATCGTCCACGGCATCCCATCGCCGAAGCGGGTGCTGAAGGAGGGCGACATCATCTCGCTCGACGCGGGCGTGAGCTACAAGGGCTTCTTCACCGACTCGGCCACCACGGTTCCCGTGGGAGAGATAGACGAGACGTCGCGCCGGCTGCTCGACGTGACGCGGCGCGCGCTGGAAGCCGGGATTGCTGCGGCGCAGGCCAACAAGCACGTCGGTGACATCGGCGCGGCGATCCACGGTGTCGTGAAGGAGGCGGGCTTCAGCATCGCGCGCGACCTCGTGGGACACGGCGTCGGAACGGCAATGCACGAGGATCCGCAGGTCCCCAACCAGGGGAAGCCCGGCCGGCTCACGAAACTCACCCCCGGGCTCACCATCGCGATCGAGCCCATGGTGAACGTGGGTGGCGGTGGCACCCGCACTCTCTCCGACCGGTGGACGATCGTCACCTCCGACGGCTCCCGCTCCGCCCACTTCGAGCACACGGTTGCGATAACGGAGAATGGGCCGAGGGTGCTGACGAGATAGAAAGCAGAAAGCAGAAAACAGAGAGCAGTGAGCTGCCTGTAAGGCAGTTCACTGCTCTCTGTTTTCTTACAACTTCTTCTCCACTTCCGCGATTGCCCGCTTCGCACTCTCACTGGCTTGCTGGACGAACTGGGCGGCAGCTTCGGAGAGGGCACGACCGGCGTCGGGGTCGCTGAGGGAGGCGACGTTGATGCGGACGTTGTAGGCGGCTCCGCGGCAGGCGGCTTCGGCGAGGAGGGCAGCGACGCCGGCGTCGGAAACGGCGTTAGTGTTTCCCTTCGCCGCGGCGGTTTCGGCGAGGGAGGCCACCTCGGCTGCGGCGCGGGCGGTTTCGAGAGGGACTTCGCTGGCACCGACGAGTGCCGCGGTTATGGCGGCGGAGCGCTGCTCCTGCTGCTCCGGAGTGTCCTTCGGCAGCTTGTACGCGGAGGAGACGGCGGCGTACGACTGCGCGTCGAGCGCCACCAACTCGTTGAGGCGGTGACTCAGCTCGGCACCGCGCCGTGCGACGTCGCGCATCTCGCCTTCGACGTCGGCGTACTTCTTCCGGCCCACGGTGAGAGCTGCCACCATCTGCGCGAGCGCGCCCGCTAGCGCGCCGGTGTGCGCGGCCACGCTTCCTCCACCCGGAGTGGGAGTGGCCGCCGCCACGGAGGCGACGAAGTCCTCCATGCTCGGCTGCTGCGTGGACGCGGCTGCTGCGCGCACGCGGCGCTCGAGCACCTGGTCGGCATCGAAGTTCGTGAGTTGGAGGTGACGTGCCGCGGCATCGAAGAGCGCCTGCTCAGGGATGAGTCCCACGATCTCGCTCCACGTGGTTGCCACGCCGGATGCCGCCGCCTCCATCTTCACCATGTCGTAGGCGCGGTACACGGGAGTCTGCGCTATGTCCACCAGGTTCATGGACACCTGCGCCTGCCCCTCCACCTCCAGGCCGAGCGCCTTCACGTAGCGCAGGCCGCCCGAGGAGCCGCGCACGGCGCGGGCGACCTGCTTGGCGGTGGCGAGGTGCGAGGCGTCACCGAGGTAGACGTTGTATGCGACGAGGAAGGGACGCGCGCCGATCGCCACGGCTCCCGCGGTGGGGTGTACTCTACTCGGTCCGAAGTCGGGGGCGCGCTCCGGCTTCGTTGGCATCTCATCGCGAATCCCCTCGAACTGCCCGCGCCGGACATTGGCGAGGTTCTCGCGCTCCGGCCTGGTGGCCGCGCGCTCGTAGAGGTACACGGGGATCTCGAGCTCGGACGCCACGCGTTCGCCGAGCGTGCGCGCGAGCTCCACGCACTGCTCCATGGTGGTTCCCTCGAGTGGAACGAAGGGAACCACATCGGCCGCCCCCATGCGCGGGTGCTCGCCCTGGTGCTTGTTGAGATCTATGTTGTCGCGCGCCGCCGCGATCCCCGCGAAGGCGGCGTCCACGGCATTCTCCACCGGCACCACGAAGGTGATCACCGAGCGGTTGTGTGATTCGTCGGAGCTCACGTCGAGCACAGTGACTCCCTTCACGGCGGCGATCGCATCGCGTATGTCCTGCACCACCTCGGGACGGCGGCCTTCACTGAAGTTGGGGACGCATTCTACGAGTGTCATTTGTCACCGGGTTCGGGTTGCGCGGTCGCGGCTCTGGATTCGTGGAAAAGTACATCGTGTGAGGCGGTCGCAGGCGTTATCTCGGGTTGGAAGGTTGGGGTGAGGGGGGAGGGCTCCGTTGAACTGAAATCGCGGAGAGCGCGGAGGACCGCGGAGGGCGCGATCGCGGAGATCGCGGAGGACCGCGGAGAGCGCGATCGCGGAGAGCGCGGAGGAGCGCGGAGAGCGCGGAGAAAGGCCGTAGGGCCTGGATCTCGTACTTCAGAGAAAAGGCATAGGGCCGAGATCTCGAACAAGGGTCTTTGGGGAACTGCTCCCGCACTTTGAGTCCTGCCCACCCAGGCAGGACCCGAGGCGAGGGAGCAGTTCCCCCTTTTTCCTTTCCGGTTCTTGCGGCTGGTAGCCTGACTCCT
>DASSOX010000307.1:0-12481 GCA_035700125.1 Gemmatimonadaceae bacterium | reverse complement strand
GGGGGAACTGCTCCCTCGCCTCGGGTTCTGCCCGGGTGGGCAGGACTCAAAGTGCGGGAGCAGTTCCCCTGAAGATCCTTGTTCGAGATCTCGGCCCTATGCCTTTTCTCTGAAGTACGAGATCCAGGCCCTACGGCCTTTCTCCGCGCTCTCCGCGGTCCTCCGCGCTCTCCGCGATTTCAGTTCAACGGAGCCCTCCTTGAGCACCAATCCTACCAACCATGATGACGCAGCCTCTCACGTCATGCAGCTCTCTTCAGTACCTCCAGCAGCCAGGGTTGCATCGCCGAGGATCCCGCGACGATGGATGAGGGGGTGTAGGGGACGTCCTGGCCCTCGAGAGTCGTCACGATGCCTCCCGCTTCGCGGATGATCAGGACGCCGGCGGAGAAGTCCCAGGGGGACAGCTCGAGCTCCCAGAAGGCATCGAAGCGGCCGCAGGCGACGTCGCAGAGATCGAGCGCGGCGGAGCCGGCGCGGCGGAGGCCGGAGGTGGCGCGGCTCACCTCCTCGAACTGGCGAAGATAGCGCTGCACGTGGCGGAAGCTGCGGAACGGGAAACCGGTGCCGATCAGCGCGCGGGCGGGATCGGCGTTGGACGAAACCGAGATTCGCGCGCCGTTACGCTCGGCGCCGCCGCCGACGCAGCCGGTGAAGCATTCGCCCGTGACCGCGTTCTGGACCACGCCGCCGGCGAGAGTGCCGTCGAGTACCAGCGCTATCGAAACCGCGTACTCGGGGTAGCCGTGCAGGAAGTTCGTTGTGCCGTCGAGCGGATCGACTATGAAATGCACGCCCTCTCCCGGCGCGCTGTCGGGCGAGAATTCCTCGCCCATCACCCGGGAGCCGGGTACGAGCTCGCCCAGCGTGTCACGGATGATCCGCTCGGCGGCGGTGTCGACGTCGCTCACGAAGTCTGCGTGCGCCTTCACTCGCCACTCGAGATTGGCCCTGTCGCCCGCGCGACTGGCGATGAGATCGGCCGCGCGGGCGGCCGCGGTCACCATGTGAGGGAGCAGCGCACCGGCGCGTTCGGTGTGCTGGTGTAGCGAAGTCAGGTGTGCTTGCACGGCTCTTTCTGCGCTCATAGCTTGGTCGAATGACGAGAATCTTCAGCGGGATCCAGCCCTCGGGCGAGCTGCACATAGGCAACTATCTCGGCGCCATACGGAACTGGGTGCAACTCCAGCACCAGCACGAATGCATCTACTGTGTCGTGGACTATCACGCGATCACGGGGAACTACGAGCCCGAAGATCTGCGGCGCCGCACGCGGGACATGGTTATTTCGCTGCTCGCAGCCGGGCTGGATCCCGAGAAATGTACGCTCTTCATCCAGTCCATGGTTCCGGAGCACACCGAGCTCCAGTGGATATTCAATACCGTCACACCGCTCGGCGAACTCGAACGGCAAACACAGTACAAGGACAAAGCGTCGCGTCAGGAGAGCGTGCTCGCGGGGCTGCTCAACTATCCGGTACTGCAGGCTGCAGACATCCTGCTCTACCGCGCGGAGGCCGTGCCGGTGGGCGAGGACCAGCTGCAGCATCTCGAGCTGTCGCGCGAGATCGCGCGGCGCTGGAACACCAAGTTCGGTGTGGATTTCTTCCCGGAGCCGCAGCCGCTCCTCACGAAGACGAGGCGCATCATGGGACTCGATGGTCGAGCGAAGATGTCGAAGTCGCTCGGCAACACTATAGGCCTGCTGGAGGAACCGGAGGCGATCTGGGAGAAGCTTCGTCCGGCGGTGACGGATCCGGCGCGTGTTCGACGCAACGATCCGGGGACGCCCGAAGTGTGCAACATCTACCACCTGCATCAGGCATTCAGCGACGAAGCGACTGTGGAGCATGTGGCGGTGCAGTGCCGTGGTGCAGGATGGGGATGCATAGACTGCAAGCGCTCGCTCTTCGAGTCCATCAAGCGCGAGCTCGACCCGATCCGCGAACGCGCGGCGGAGCTGCGTGAGCGGCCGGAGCTGGTGCGCGATGTACTCGAGCAGGGCGCCCAGCGTTGCCGCGCAATAGCGGCCGAGACGATGGGCGAGGTCAAGCAGCGCATGGGACTTGCATGAAAAGCGCCTGTCTTTCGTCACGAGCTGTCTATGCCGAACGAGAAAGGGCCGGAAGGAATGCTCACGCTGGTGTGTCTGACCTGCGGAAAGGAGAAGTACTTCGCGGAGCAGCCGCCGGGCGAAGTAACGTGCGATCGCTGCGGCGGCACGGTCTTTCGCAGCTTCTTCACTCCCACGAGTCCGGATGGCGCCACGCTATCGCAGCTGGAGGAGACGACTCGCAGCATGGCGCTGGACGAGGAGTCGCCCGACACCACCGCGAGCGATCTCGAAGACCTGAACAACCCTTAGGCCTCGCGATTTTCAGGGGCGGCGTGACTGGCGCCGGGGCGCGTTGATGGCACCGGACAGCGGCGTGCGCCGCCTGGTAGTGGACCTCAGAGCGCGCGCGAGCGCGTGGGCGCTGCCGGCGGCCGGCGAGGACCGACTCCGCCATGCGGCGCCGAAGGGGTGGGAGATCACCTTCGTCGACGCGCTCACATCGTCCGATGGCGACGGCGGCGCGACTCCGAGCGGCGAGGTTCGCGCCGCGGTGGCCGACGCTGAAGTGTATTTCGGTTACGGGATGGCGCGCGCACTCTTCACTGCAGCTCCCCGACTCCGCTGGATCCATTCGGCATCGGCCGGGGTGGGTGGACTCCTGTTCACCGAGGTGCGTGCGAGCGAGGTGATCGTCACCAATTCGGCGGGCGTGCACGCTGTTCCGATTGCGGAGTACATGCTGGGCGGGATTCTCTACCTGCTCAAGTCGTTCGACATCGCGCTGAACCACCAGCGCGCCGGGATCTGGGACAAGAACGTGTTTGCTGGTCCCGCCAGCACGGTTCGCGAACTGCGCGACTGCCGAGTGCTGATCATAGGTGCGGGCGGGATTGGAAGCGCGCTCGCCACGCGACTCACCATGCTCGGCGCGCGCTGCACCGGCGTACGCCGCCATCCGGAGCGCGGCACACCGGAGGGGTTCGGGAGCGTGGTGGGTCCCGACGGTTGGCACGATCTCCTCCCTGAAGCCGACGTGCTGGTGATAGCGGCGCCGGCAACGTCGGAGACGAAGTCGATGGTGACCGGTGAAGTGCTCGACCGCCTTCCACCAAACGCCATCGTGGTGAACGTCGCGCGCGGCTCGCTGGTGGACGAGAGCGCGCTGGCGGAGCGGCTCGCCGAGGGGAAGCTGCGTGGCGCGGTGCTCGATGTCTTCGAGGAGGAACCGCTTCCGGCATCGAGCCCCCTCTGGGGACTGTCCCGCGTTCTCCTCACCCCTCATGTTTCGGCCGTATCCCCTCACGACTTCTGGGAGCGCGAGCTCACCCTCTTCGTGGACAACTGGCATCGGTACGTCGAGGGGAAGCAGATGCTGAACGTCGTGAACAAGGAGGCAGGTTACTGATGGCTGTGGAACTGCGCGGCATCATAGGGCCGGTGGTGACGCCGTTCGATGCGAGCACCGGCGATGTGGCAGCGGATGCCTTCGGCGCGAACATCACGGCGCACCTCGAGGAAGGACTGGCAGGAGTGCTCGTCGCCGGTTCCACCGGCGAGGCGGCTCTGCTGGATGAGGACGAGCGCCGCGAGCTCATCGAGATGGCTCGCTCGCGCGTCCCGGGCGAGAAGGTGCTTCTCGTTGGCGTGGGCGCCGAGTCCACGCGGGCGACACTGGCTCGCACGCGCGACGCGGCGGAACGAGGCGCCGATGCGGTGCTCGTGGTTGCGCCGCACTACTACGGACCCGCCATGACGGACGAAGCGCTCCTCGCGCACTACCGGCGCGTCGCCGACGATAGCCCGGTGCCGGTCATGCTCTACAACATTCCGAAGTACATGCACTTCGCGCTCTCGACGCGGCTCGTGAGCGAGCTGGCGCGGCACGAGAACGTCATCGGGATGAAGGACAGCTCCGGCGATCTCGAAATGCTGCGTGGATACATCGAGCTCCGCAGCGAGAGCTTCACGGTGCTCACCGGTCACGCCGGCACGCTATTACCAGCGCTACGCATGGGTGCTGGCGGTGCCATCCTCGCCGCCTCGCTCTTCGCCGCGCCACTCGCGCTCGAGGTGCGCGACGCGCTCGCCGCGGGCGATCATGCAAGGGCGTCGAGCGTGCAGGAACGGCTCACGCCGCTCAATCGGGAAATAGTCGGTACGCTTGGCGTCCCGGGGATAAAGGCGGCGCTCGACGTCATCGGTCTCGAAGGCGGTGTTCCGCGCTCGCCGCTGCTTCCTCTTCCCTCTGGCGAGCGTGATCGGGTCGCGAGCCTGGTGCGCGCCGCCGGAACGGTGCGCACTGCCTGACCCGAGCGCAGAATCGGCGCAGCGGCACCTGCGGGAGCTGGCGTTCGCGCCGCGACCCGCGGGCTCGCAGGCCGAGTCGGCCGCTCGAAACTACTGCGCTGGCGTGCTTCGCTCGCTCGGCTTTCAGGTGAGCGAGGATCCGTTCGAGTATTCAGCTATTCCGGGACGTCTGGGAACGCCACTCTGTGGCGCGGCGGCAATATTCATGATTGCCGTAGCGGGGCATCTGGGTTGGCGAGGGCACGCGTCTGGTGCGCTGCTCGTACTCGCCGTGGGCGGCGCCATAGTGTTGGGGAGCGCGTGGTGGCTCGCTCGATTCGGCGTGCTGGGGCTCCCTTGGTGGCGCGAGCGTGGCGTGAATCTGGCGGCGAGGCGGCGAGCGGCGGGAGCGCCGGAGGGCGGGGCGGAGCCGGAGGTCGAGGCGGGGACGGTGCTGGGGGCGGGAGCGGAGCCCGATGTCTGGCTGGTTGCCCACCTGGACTCCAAGAGCCAGCCGCTCCCGATAGCGATCCGGGCGCTGGGGATCATGGCGTCGCTCGCGATCTGGGTGATATCGGTCGTGGTGAGCGTGCTGCAGAGCGGCGGCGCTCCGCTGTCTGGGCTCTGGCCCGCGCTGGCGGTGGCAGGCGTGTTGGCGGGGATCCCCGTGGCGGCCAGCGCGGTAGGGTCTCGCTCTCCGGGCGCTCTGGACAACGCATCGGGAGTCTGTACCGTACTACTGGCGGTGGAGGAACTACCGAGCGATCGTTCGGTAGGTGTATTACTGACCAGCGGCGAGGAACTCGGGCTCGCGGGGGCACGGGCGTGGGCAAGGGCCTGGGCCCGGAAGTCGGGGCGGGGCTGGGCACGGGCTGGGCTGGGGGACGGCGCGCACGCGGGGGGCGTGGAAAGGATAGAGGGAGCCGCAGGAGCGACCGCCATCAACGTGGACAGCGTGGATGATGCGGGAGCGGTGCGCGTGATATATCCGAGGGCGCGCCCAGCGGCGCTTCTGAGAGCGCTCACCCTCGCCGCAGGCGAGCTTGGCGTCCAGATTTCGGCGGGGCCGCTGCCACCCGGACTTCTGGTGGACAGCGTGGCGCTGGCCGACCGGGGGTGGAAGGTGGTTTCGCTCAGCAAGGGCGAGTGGCAGACCGTGGCGAGGATCCATACACCGCGCGACGATCTGGCCTCGCTCCGGGGAGACGGCGTGGTGCAGGTCGCCGCTCTCGTGAGGCGGACGATCGCGGAGCTACGGTGAGATGGCGGCACTGCTACTTTTCGTCGTACTGATAGCTGGGCTCATCATGATCCCATTCGGCCTCCCGGGGCTCTGGGTCATGGTAGGCGCAGTGCTGGTGTACAGCTACGTGGGACCCGCTGGGGCGATAGGGGCGTGGACTGTGGTGGCGGCGGCGGTGCTGGCGGGCGTCGGGGAACTGCTCGAGTTCATCCTGGCTGGCAAGTATGCGCGCCGCTACGGCGGCTCGCGCAGAGCTGGTTGGGGTGCGATAATTGGCTCCATCGTCGGCGCAATAATGGGCGTCCCGGTTCCACTGGTGGGATCGCTCATCGGTGCGTTCGTGGGAGCATTCGCGGGTGCGTGGATAGCGGAGATGACGCGCAGAACGGAGATCCGCGCCGCCACCCGTGTGGCAACCGGGGCGCTGATCGGGCGCCTGGTGGCGTCCGCCGCCAAGGCGGGGATTGGTTGCGCGATATTGGTCTGGATAGCGTTCGCCCTGATGCTGGGGCGGTGAGATTTCGGGCGAACGAACGCCCGCTGTAAACGAGAGGTGAGGGTTACATGAGCGATGCAACCGGCGTGGAGAATCTGCCGCTCTCCGGGGGTGCTACGGA
The DNA here is from genome assembly GCA_035700125.1 of Gemmatimonadaceae bacterium. Classification (GTDB taxonomy): domain Bacteria; phylum Gemmatimonadota; class Gemmatimonadetes; order Gemmatimonadales; family Gemmatimonadaceae; genus JADGGM01. Next base: position 6,279 of record DASSOX010000307.1, on the reverse strand, counting down.
GGATGGCAAGTACGTCTACTGCATCACCAGACAGGAGAAGCCGCGAGACTTCGGCACGATCGGTATAGGCGAGGGTGCCAACCGAGTCTACACGGTGCACTACCGCGACCTTGCGGCGGTGGTGAGCGACACGCCGATCGTCATCTACGATCCCACGCGCGAGAACGTGCTGGCGCACGAGTTCGTGAACGAGACCGTGATGCGCGAGTGGACGGTCATCCCCATGTCTTTCGGGACGGTTTTCCGATCCGAAGAAGACGTGTGCGAACTGCTCCGCTCCACCTACCAGGCCTTCAGCGACGTCCTCGACAAGATGCGCGACAAGATCGAGTTCGGTCTGAAGGTGCTATGGGATCGCGAGCGCGTGATCGCTTCACTTGAGCGGGAGAACGACGAGATCCGCCGCCTGAAGGGCGAGATCGACCGGAACGCGCAGAGCTCCACCTACTTCGCTCGCATGCAGCTCGGCCGCCTCGTGGAAGGCGCGCTGGAGGACACCGGCAATGCTTTCGTAAGCGACATCCACGAAGCGCTCAAGGATGTTGCGGTGGCCAGTCGAAGCAACAAGCCGATAGGCGACCGGATGATCATGAATGCCGCCTTCCTCGTGGAGCGCGATCGCGAACGCGCCTTCGACGAGAAGGTCCGCGAAATTTCCCGCAAGTACGAAGACCTCCTCACGTTCAAATACACCGGCCCCTGGCCCCCGTACAACTTCGTCAACATCAAGTTGAAGTTGGAGCGAGCGGACGGGGGATGAGAGAGGCGAGAGCAAGCAGACGGCAGAGAGCGGAAAGCAGTGAACTGCCTCGGGGGAGAGGGCACTCGCTTTGCGAGCCTTTGCGGCCTGCTGCTCTCTGCTCTCTGCTTTCTCCGATCTGAAAATGTCCCTGCTTACCAAGCTTCTCTTCTTTCCCATCGCCGGTCCCGTGGCTGGCATCAGGTGGTCGCTGGGGAAGGTGCAGCGCGTGGTGGAGGAGGAATTGGTTGATGACGGCTCGGTGAAGCAGGAGTTGATGGAGTTGCAGCTTCTGCTGGAGCTCGGAGACATAGACGAAGATGAGTACGTGCGGCGCGAGGCGAAGCTCATGGAGCGGCTGCGCGAGGTGCGTTACTGGCGCGAGCAGTTCGGGCTGCAGGCGCCGGCAGGGCCGGTGAGGGTGGCGCGAGGAGGAGACTCGGCGGAGGTAGAGAGTCTCGCGGACGAGTGAGCGGGCTGGACGCGCTGCTCGACATTCTCCCGCCCCGGGTGCTCGTGTGCGGGAAGGGTGGCGTGGGGAAGACGACCTGCGCGGCGGCGCTCGCGGTGCGGTCGGCGGCGCGTGGCCGGGGTGACGAGCGGACATTGCTTCTTTCCACCGATCCAGCTCGCTCGCTGGGCGATTGCATCGGTGTTCCGCTCGGCGGCGCGCCAGCGCCGATCCCGGGGGTCGATGGCCTCTCCGCAATGCAGCTCGACCCCGCGGCCGCGCACTCGCGCTTTCTCGCGAAGTGGCGCGATACACTGATCACTCTATTCGACCGCGGTACCTACCTGAGCGAGGAGGAGAGCGCCGGTCTCGTGGATGCGGCGCTCCCTGGAATAGACGAGTCGATGGCGCTGCTCACCATCCTCGACCTGGAGGATGAAGGCTGGACGCGTCTGGTAGTAGACACCGCTCCTACCGGGCACACACTGCGTCTTCTCGAGCTGCCCGAGTCTTTCGCGGCGCTGCTCGAACTTCTGGACGCGATGCAGGAGAAGCACCGCTTCGTGGTACACGCCCTCACCCATCGCTACCGCGCCGACGACGTAGACCGCTTTCTCGAGTCGATGCGAGAGCGATTGGCCCGCTTCCGTGCTGCGCTCACCGATCCGGCTCGATTCGCTGTGGTGTTGGTGGTGCGCGCAGAGCCGCTCGTGGCCGAGGAGAGCGTGCGCTATGCCGCGCGACTCTCGAGCATGGCGCTCGCGCCGCGCGTCATCCTGGTGAACGCGCTTCCGCGCGACGAGCTGGACGCCGAGGGTGCCGCTGCGTTGCATCGCATCGAGAGCGCGATCCCCGAGGCTGCACGCTTCGATGTGGAGCGCCTCGAGAGCGCTCCCGAGGGACTCGCCGGGATTCGGCGGTGGAGCAGTGCAGTGCTACCCGCCGGCCGCGGCACCGGCCGCGGCGCAGCCCGCAGGGCACGCCACATCGTCGGCCCCGAAGTCGGCCACGATGCCGGCCAACGCGTCCGCGATGTGGCACTGCCGCTCGAGTCGCAGCTCCCGGTAATAGCGCCGCTCACGATCGTCGCCGGAAAGGGCGGTGTGGGGAAAACGAGCGTCGCCTGCGCGCTGGCGATCGCCGCGGCCGAGCGCGGCGAGAGCACGCTGGTCGTGTCGACCGATCCCGCGCCATCCATTTCCGACGCGCTCGCGCAGAGCATCGGCGACGCGATCACTCCGGTCAACGGCGTGCGCGGGCTCTCGGCACAACAGCTCGATGCTTCCGCGGCCTTCGCTCGATTTCGGGAGCGCTACCGCGAGAGAGTGGACGGAATATTCGACTCGCTCCTCCGCGGCTCGATGGACGCGGCGCACGACCGGGTCGTGGTGCGCGACCTGCTGGCGCTCGCCCCGCCGGGGATAGACGAGCTCCACGCACTAACCGCACTCGGCGAACTGCTGGCTGACGGACGGTTCGAGACGATCATCGTGGATCCCGCGCCGACCGGACATCTCCTGCGTTTGCTGGAGCTTCCCGAGCAGGCGCTCGATTGGACGCACCGGCTGCTCCGCCTGATGCTCGACTATCGTGAGGTGGTTCCGCTGGGAGAAGCGGCCGAGGAGCTTCTCGTATTCGCGCGTCGCACGCGTGCCCTCGATGCCATGCTCCACGATGGCGAGCGAGCCGGCATGGTGATCGTGACGCTCGATGAGCCGCTCGTTCGCGACGAGAGCGTGCGTCTCATCCGGAACGTCCGCTCGCTGGGAGTAGCCGTTACTGGCGCGCTCTGGAATCGAGTCGGCGGCGCACGCGCGGCGCCTCTTCCTCTGGAGCGTCCGCTCGCGCACTTTGAGTCACCCGTCACGGTGCCGGCTCCACGAGGCGTTGATGCCCTGCGCGGATGGTCGGCGTCCTGGAGGAGAATTCCTATCGGTGAGCACTGACGAGCACGCGGTGACCGAGCAGGTTGTCTACGTATACGGAATCACGGCGGGAGCGCTGAATCTCTCGGAAGCGCCTCATGGCGTGGATGACGCTCGCGTGGTTGCGACCGAAGGCGATGGGCTGACCGCTCTCGCCTCACTCGTGGCGGCGCGCGACTACACGGGCGAGGCGATCGAGGTGCGGGCGGGCGACGTGGACTGGGTGGGGCCGAGAGCCGCCGCTCACGATTTGGTACTCACCTGGGCGAGCGACCGCGTGGATGTGCTGCCTTTCACGATGTTCACGCTTTTCACCAGCGACGACGCGGTGCGGGACATGCTGCGTGAGCGGCGCCAGTCGCTCGCCGCTGCGCTCGAGTACGTGAAAGGTGCGCGGGAATACACACTGCGGGTCTTCCAGAGCGGAGCGCCAGTGGATGGCGATGTGCTGGCGAACAGCAATCCGCGCATTGCCGAGCTGGAGAAGCTCGCCGCTGCGGCCACGCCGGGACAGCGCTATCTGCTGGAGCGAAAGCTGGAGAAGGCGCGGCGTGAGGAGCGCTCGCGGGGTGGTGCCGCGGTGGCCGCCGACGTTGCATCCACTCTTGCCGCACACTCCCTGGACCTGGTCCGTTCCCAGCTTCCGCCGGCTGATGGCGAAGCCGCCGCGCGCGCCGTGCTCGACGCGTCGTTCCTCGTGAAACGCGATCGCGTGGACGAATTACGGGCGGCACTCGGCGCGCTCGTCGAGCAGTACGAACCGCGCGGCTTTCGCTTCGAGTTCACCGGCCCGTGGCCGGCGTATCACTTCGCGCGTGCGGGTGGCTGATGGCTGGCGACGACCTCGATCTCGTATCGGACGATGAGCGCCTGGTGTTGGGCGAGATGCTCAACCACGTGCTCGACAAGGGAGTCGTGATCTCGGGAGACGTTACGATCTCCGTGGCCGGAATAGATCTCGTTCGTGCCGGCCTGACACTCTATCTGACATCCGTGGAGACGCTGGAGCGGTCTTCCAGCCCGCGTGGCGATATACCTGTACTGCCTGACTGAGCCCGGATGCGAGCCGCTGGCCGAGCTGCGCGGGATTGCCGGCGAGCGTGTTCGCGCGCTGGGCGTCACGGGGCGGCTCGGCGCGTGGGTGAGCGATCTTCCCGAGGATCCGGGGCCGGCCAGCACGGAGCTGGTGCGCGTGCACGACAGGGTCGTACGCGCCGCGCTCGCCCTGGAAACGCCGCTGCCGGCCCGGTTCGGTCAGAGCTTCGAGAGCGATGCGGCACTCGAGCGGGCGCTGCAGGGTCGTACCGATCTGCTGGAGCGTTCGCTCGATCGAGTGCGTGGCAGCGTCGAGATGACCGTTCGAATCCTGCTCGCCGAGGCTGGGGACGCGCTCCCAGGGCGGCCTTTCGAAGGTGGGGTCGGAATGGGCGCTTCCGTCGAGAGCAGGGCGGGTTCTCCCGCCATCGAGGGCGCCGGGCGCGCGTACATGGCGCGGCTACGGGAGCGGCAGAGGGTGTCGGCCGAACTGCAGAGGCAGGCCGAATTCTTGCAGGCCCGCGTGGCACGCGCGGTGGACGGATTCGCCCGCGGGGAGGTATGTTCTCCAGTGATGCCTGGGGCTCAATCAATCGCGATCTCGCACCTGGTGGCGCGGGAAGCAGTCAGGGAGTATCGTCTGGCGGTCGCGTCGCTCTCGAAAGGAGAAGCCGCTTTGCGATTGATGGTCTCCGGGCCCTGGGCGCCGTACAGCTTCGCGCAGATTGCCGGTGAGTGACGATCCGGGGAAGGGTGGGGAGCCGGCCGTGACGGCATCGCCCGGGACGGCCGCGGCATTCGAGCGGGAGCTTGGAGAGCTCGCGCCGGCATTGCCGGAGCGAATAGACGTGGATCCGGCGGCCGCCGACAACGGGCTTGCCCGGCTGGTTCTGACGATAATAGAACTGCTGCGCGATGTCCTCGAGCATCAGGCCGTGCGCCGGATGGACGGGGGGACGCTCGATGAGAGCGAAGTCGAACGCCTGGGGCTCGCCCTCATGCGGCTCGACGAACGGATGCAGGAGATCAAGGGGATCTTCGGACTGTCCGATGAGGATCTGAACATCGACCTGGGTCCGTTGGGCCGATTACGTTGAAGCAGAAGTTTATCCAATATCCGGAGCGCAACGCTTGCCCGAGTATCTAGCGCCCACGCGCAGCCACGGACTCGTGGAGATCCTGGACAGGGTTCTCGACAAGGGACTGGTCATCGCGGGCGACATCAAGATCAACCTCGCCAACGTCGAACTCCTCACCATCCAGGTTCGCCTGCTCGTCTGTTCCATAGATAAGGCGGAAGCGATAGGCCTCAACTGGTGGCGGTATGACCCGCGGCTCACGGCCGCGTCTTCTTCCCCGTATACGATCGGAGCGGGCGATCTCGAGTCACGCCTCGAACGGATCGAGCGTCGACTCGATACCCTCGTAGCTCACCCAAGACCCGCGCGCCCTGGAGGCACGGGGCCTGAACCCTCATCTACGGAGTAGCCGCGATGGCTGTCGAAAGATCCCCTGGTGGCAGTTCGCTTATCGACGTGCTCGACCGGGTGCTCGACAAGGGCATCGTGATCGATGCATGGGTTCGCGTCTCGCTCGTGGGTATCGATCTGGTAACGGTGGAGGCACGCGTCGTCGTCGCGTCCATTGACACATACCTGAAATACTCCGAAGCGGTAGGCATAACTGCTCCGGTATCACGACCGCGCGAGCTGGCCGCCGCGGCCGCCGAAACGGAGCTGGACCGCTACGCGCGGGAAAACGCAGAGCTGAGGAGACGTCTCGACGAGCTCGCGGCAGTGAGCCCGAAGGGGACCATCTAACACGGTGAGCGGGACCGTCGGGGAGCGTGACGTGACGCGCAACTCCGCACTTCTCGATCGGGAGCTGGCCGGGCTGCTCGCCGACCTGGCCGAGAGTCCGGACTTCGCGGCGGCTGAATCGCTTCTGTTGAAGCAGTTCAGCGAGGCCGCCGGCTTCACGCGTGTGGCGCTCTACCTGGTCGACCCCACCTTCCACCGTCTCGAGCTGCGGGGAAGTCAGGGGGTCATCTCCAAGAGCGCACCGCGCTCGCCCCTGCCCCTCGACGACGAGGGGCATCCCATGACAGTCGCGGCGATCGGTCAGGAGGT
>DASSOX010000306.1:0-5531 GCA_035700125.1 Gemmatimonadaceae bacterium | reverse complement strand
CGCTCCAGCTTCGCCGGCGTCCACTCGCCGCCCAACATCTTCGCGCGCTCGCGCAGCGCTTCCGCGTATCGCGAATAGTAGCCGAGCGTCCACGCAACCTTGCCGAGCTCCGGGAGCTGCGCCGCCACCAGCTCGTCGAAGAATGGGTAGATGTCCGGCGCTGCCGCCGCGACCACGGCGGATGCGGTTGCCGGGCCCACACCCGCGAGCTTCGCCAGAGTGGATATCGGCCTCGTGGGATGCGGAATCTTCGCGAGCGCCTCGGTGCTGATCTCGATCACGACCTCCGGCCCGTTGCCACGAACGAGAACGAGGTTCCGCGCTCTCCACTCGCCGCGCGCCATCTTCCATTCCGTGACTCGCACCAGCTCGGGGAGCGTGACGTGCGGCGTGGAGCGCGACCGGATCGCGCGCGGCAATTCTTCGTGATACCAGCGGTCGCGCTCGGGGAGCTTCGACACGCCCTGTGCCTCGATCACGCTCTCGTAGCTCTCGAGGGCGCGACGCAGCTCGGCGGGCGAGTGTGGGAATGCGGGCTCGGTCATGATGCGGGAAGTCTACCGCACCACGATCTCCCGCGCAGCACTTCCCTGGCGTCCACCGGCTTCCACTTCCAGCTCTATTCGATAGCTACCGTCGGGGACGTCGGGGATAGCGACGCGGAGTGCGCGACCCGGCTGGGCACCAGGCCCTCCGGGGTCATCCCATGCGAGCGACACCGGCGGCTCCCGGTGCTTCAGGCCGAGCGCGTGGGCAACGCGGCCGAAGAAGCTCGACGAGAGCGGGACGAGGCGAAGCCGCACGCGCGCCGGATGCTCGCGCGTCGCGCGCGCGTACGACTCCCAGTAGAGCGCGATGGTGTCGCCCGCGGAGACGGTGAGCGGTGCTATGGCGCGCGTCACCGCGCTCGCGAGGAGGATGGGCGGCGGCGCGCCGCCGGTTGCGATCCCCACGAGGATATCGGAGACGAGCGCCGTGCTGTCGAGCGGCTGCACCGCTCCGCGCCAGCGCGCCGCGCGGGAATTGGTGGAGTCCACCACTTCCACGGCAGCGAGCATCGGACGGCGCGACGATGCGACGGTGATGGCGCCGCTGGAATCGCCGGATGCGTCGCTCGCGGCGAGCGTGCTGTCGGCCGAGATGGCGAGGAGTGCACCGGCGCGGGGCGTGGATTCCTTCGTGACTGAATCGCTGTCGCTGAGCATCGCTCTAGCATCGAACGCCGCGACCACGAGCATGCTGTCACCATGGGCGCGGAGGAAGCGCGCGATCTGAACCGGGAGCGAGTTGATCTTCGTGAGCCAGATCGGGGCGTAGCGCATCGGCGGCGTGCGGTTCCCGATCAATTGCCAGTCGTCGGGCGACGCGTCCAGCGGCGACTCGAGCGCGTGGCGATCGGGGATGAAGTCGAAGCTCGGCGTGGGCTCGCGACCCACGACGCGGATCTCCGGCGTCACGACCGCGGTGGTGACTTCGTCCTCGCGTGCCCAGCTGTCGGGCCAGCCGAAGCGAAGCGCGATCTCGACGAGGTCCGGGCCCCAGCCGATGCGGTGCGGAGTGGGGGTATCGCGAAGAATCGTGAGGAGCGTGCGACGCGCGAGCAGCTCGTTGCGGGCGGCCTCGGGCCGCCATGTGAGGAGCGGCGCGGCGAGCCAGAGGACGCGTGCCGCAACGCGTTCGCGTGCGGCGCAGTCGTCGTCATCGTCCTCGATGTGCGTGCCGGATGGGAGCCACTTCTCCACGTCCAGCCACTCGCAGCGAACGGCGTCGGGCATGCTGGCGAGTGCGCTGTCGAATGCGGCGGTGCTGCGCGATTCGTCGGAAGCGCGGTGCCAGGCGAGCCCGCGGAGCGCGAGACACCACCAGGGTGTGGCGGCGCAGCGCTCCAGAAGTGCGACCGCCGCCTGGGTGTCGTCTGCCTCGAGCGCGTAGCGCACGCTCTGCCCCGCGATGTAGTCGCTGGTGGAGTCGAGCGCGGCGAGCGAGTCGAGTGCCGTGCGAAGCCGAGTGCGCGCCCTGCCCACGCTCGCACGCTCGGCGGGGAGCGGAGAGTCGTCGTTGTCGTCCCAGTAGCAGAAGCGGCCGATGGTGATGTCGCAGCCGCCTCCGCGCGGGACTATGCGCGGGAGCTGGAACCGGCGGTAGCTCTCGAAGCTGCGTTGCGCGTCGCGTGCCTCACGCTCTGCGGGCGTGTGCGGCCGCTGCGCGGCGGCTCCCCTCGGCACGCAAGGGAACGCCGTGGCGAGGAGCGATGCTGAAACGAGCACGAGCGTTCGCCTCGAGCATCGCGCGACGCCACGCGTCAGGCGGGCGCAGCCCGCCCACGATGACGCGGCGCGAGGGGGCATGGCTCCATCCTACGGCGAAGGGCCGTGGAGTGCAACGGCGTGCTAGGGCCCGTGGCGGAGTGCGAAGGCGAGGTCAAGAATTCTTCGTGCACCAGGCAGGCGGCTGCCTATACCGTCATCCCCGCGACTTGCGGGAATCCGTGTCAGCCGGACCGAACATGGATCCCCGCTGTCGCGGGGATGACGGCTTCCCGGGAGATCAGATCACGCGCAGCGAGTCCGTCTCGCGGGAGAGAGCATCGAGAAAGCGGCGCATCTCCTCCACCCGTCGCTCACCCTCGCGCTTCGCCGCCTCCGTCTGCAGGCGCGCGGGCATGTCGGTCATCTGCTTTCGTATCACCTCGATGGCGCTCGGCAGATCCGGCGCGAGCCGCTCACGCGTGGTGAGCGAGATGATGCGCGCGATGTCTATCGCGCCGAGGAAGTCGAGGATGTCTGCGTCACGAAAGAGGATCGCCACCGCGAGCGTGTCGGGCGGGCGGTAGTACTGGTGATGGTCCACGATCTCCTTCACCAGGTCGATCTTCTCCATAGGGAAGCCCGTCCCGCGCAGCACGCTGTCCACGAGCTGCGCCGAGCGGTCGCCGTGATCCACGCCCGGCTGTGCGTAGGGCGGAAGCCCGCCCATGTCGTGCAGGTAGGCGGCGGCGTAGAGCGCATCGTCATCTACCGTGATTCCCTCGGCGCGCGCGAGGGTGAGGGTCATCTCGTAGTCGCGCCGCGCGTGCGCGGGCCCCCAGGCGGTGTGCTGTAGATGCGCCTCGGCGAATGCGCGGACGGAGTCGCGCCAGGAACCAGGGTCAGCGGCAGCGACACGATATGCCCCAGGGCCCGGGTCTTCCTTCATTTCAGCAAGCGTGCCCGCGTTGCCGCTGGCGCCGAACGCGGAAAAGAAACCCGCAAGCAGGAAGAGGGCTACGATAAGCATGAGAATGGCGCGAAATGCCGTGAAAGCGCGACTGCGAAGCACGATTGGAGAACGCATATGGAGCTCACCCCGGTTAGCTCGTATCGCTAGCGAAGGCGATCGAACTTGCCAAATGGAAGTTCGAGATGAATTAGACTCGTGATCGTCGGTACGTAAAGTCGACATTGCCAAGTGCTCGAGATCGTGAAAACGGGCGGCCTGCTTTACAACCACCGCCTGACCTTCTCGCGAAACCGAGCGTACTCCGTACCGAAGGCATCGGCGAGATACCTCTCTTCTCGCTTGATGACGAACATCGTCAGCAGCACGAGCACGATCGGCAGGAGGATGATCGGCCAGAGCATGTGCGCGACCAGCGCGGCGCCTACGTAGATGAGCGTGAACGAGACGTACATCGGGTTCCGCGTGAAGTTGTACGGCCCGTCGGCCACCATCGCCGACGCCGGCCGGCGAGGGATCACGGTGGTGCGATGGCGGCGGAAAGTCAGCTGCGCCCAGACGAGGAGCACGACGCCAACGGCGATCAGTAGCCACCCAACCGCGTTCATGCCGACGATCCCGCCAATGCCGTTCGCTCCCGGCACGGTGAGCGGAAGACCCCGATGCAGCAGCCAGCCCGCGAGAAAGCCGAGCACGAAGTAGAATGGCGGCGGGAAGTTCACACCGGGGTGCGGGATGCGTTCGCCGTCTTCGGTCGGCATGTGCAGCTCCTACGCTCTCGTAACAAGTGACCGCCGCGAGACGGATCGTCTCGTGAAACGATACGGGAGTTCGTCTCTCGACGCGAGGTCCGGCTTTCCCCTACCTCGAATCCTCCACCTCCCGACAGATCCGGGAATCGGCCGGCTCTACCTTGGTATACACGACCCACCAGTATACCCCAAGGTGATGAGCAATCCGATGTCCAACGACACGAATCTCCTCGATAAACTCGAAGGGAAGCTGGCCGCGGCCGAGAGCCGCCGCGCCTTTCTCCGCAACGCAGCCATATCCACCGTCGCAGCAGGCGCGCTCGCGGCGTGCGGCAAGGTGAAGGCGGCTTCTCCACCGCCGCAGCAGGGCAACGCATCGGGCGGAACGATGCCCGACCACGCTGGCCCGAGCGCCGCGCCGCCCGTCTCTCCCGCCCCGCCCACCGTCGAACAGATCCGCGCCAAGGCCGACGAGATGGACGCGATGCACGAGAAGGGGATCAAGGCTTTTCCCGCACCCACGAAGGGGAAGGGGAACCAGCTCCTCGCTCCGCGCATCGAGAAGGGCGTCAAGGTCTACGAGCTCACCGCGCGCGAGATCGACTGGGAAACGGAGCCCGGAAAGAAGGTGAAGGCGTGGGCGTACAACGACCAGGTTCCCGGACCGCAGATCCGCGTACGCGAGGGCGACCGAGTGCGCGTCGTCCTCAAGAACGAACTTTCCGAGAGCACCTCGATCCACTTTCACGGCCTCGAGGTTCCGATCGACCAGGACGGGGTGCCGTTCATCACGCAGCAGCCGATCAAGCCGGGCGACACGTACGCGTACGAGTTCGTGGTGCCGAACTCGGGCTCGCACATGTACCACTCGCACCACAACTCGGCGAAGCAGGTCGGGATGGGGCTGCTCGGCGCGTTCATCGTGGAGCCGAAGCGCGAGCGCGCGGTCGAGCAGGCGGACGTGGACTACGTCATGATCCTCAACGACGGCTTCCACGGCTACACGCTCAACGGCAAGGGCTTCCCCGCCACGGAGCCGATCAAGGCGAAGCTCGGTCAGAAGGTGCGCATCCGCTACATGAACGAAGGGATGATGATCCACCCGATGCATCTGCACGGGATGCACATGACCGTGATCGACAAGGACGGCTGGCCGCAGCCGCAGCCGTGGAAGTGCGACACGCTCAACATCGCCCCGGGCGAGCGTTGGGATGTGATCGTCAACTGCACGAACCCCGGCACCTGGGCCTTCCACTGCCACATCCTCCCGCACGCCGAGAGCGAGCACGGGATGTTCGGGATGGTGACGGCGCTGATAGTGGAGAAGCCGGTGGTGTGAAGAAGAAAAGGAAGCAGGAAGCAGGAAGCAGGAAGCAGTGGACTGCGCTTATGGCCGTCATCCCCGCGAAAGCGGGGATCCATGTTTGGCTGAGTAACGTGGAGGTGCTACGCATAACGGGCGGGGTAATGCTCGGTCTTCCGGCGAGCGAGCTCGTTCGCGGGGCGATGCTCAGCGGGACGACGCACGGAATCCCGGCGGAGGTTCTGGAGCGCGATGAGATC
>DASSOX010000305.1:0-5643 GCA_035700125.1 Gemmatimonadaceae bacterium | reverse complement strand
GTCCGTTCTGGCGAACGCTTTTCGCGCCCCTCTGGGGCTTCTCGCTTTTCGAGCACGTCAGGGCCGACGCCATCAAGCAGGGAGTGCCCATCGGTTGGAGCTCCGGTTCGCTCGGTCTGGCCTATCTGGTACTGAGCGCAGCGTGGCGTCTCCCGGATCCGTGGTGGCTCCTCTCGCTCGTTTCGTTTCTCCCGGTCATCCCGTCGGTGCAGGCCATCGCTGCCGTGCACGATAAACTTGCCGAGCATCGCGATCGCAATTCGCGGTTCAGCGCAGCGAACATCGCTGGCGTCATCTTCGGCGGCATCGTCCTCGTACTTGCCGTTCTCGGGTCGTTCACGACGTGACAGGGGACGGCGCCGCATCCGCCAGCACCGCGCGCGGATGCTGGAGCTCATCGAGACTGTCCCATTAGCAGCCCGTACTGATGCCTTCGAGACGCACCTGGTTCTCCAGCAAACAGCGCAGGAAAATCGAACTGAATGCTCGCGTCGCGCGCCGCGAGTGGCAGGAGGCCGAGTCTCTCGAGAATCGGAAAGCTCTGGCCGTTACCCTCATCATCGTGTGTCTGCTCTTGCTGGTATGGGCAGTGACACCGTCAGGTAAGGATGACCTGCCGTGGTGGGCCGTAGTGGTGCCGTGCACCGCGCTCTTCCTCTGGTTGGGGCTGTATGGCATCGTGCGTCAATTGCAGGCGAGGCGCTGGCCAGCGACCATGTGCACGATCCAGTTCAACGATATCGAGTCCAGGCGCAACCGATACTTCACCACCTGGCATCCAGTCGTATCCTACGTCTACGAGGTGAATGGCAAGCAGTACACCAACGATGCGATCCGAATACTGGGACAAGACTTCACTCGTACGAGCGCCGAGGCCTACGCATCGAAGTACGTACCGGGCACTACTCGGCGCTGCTTCTACAACCCTGCGAATCCGCAACAAGCAGTGTTGACGCGCGGAATGCGCTGGGACGTGCCCATGCTCTTCATCGGTTTGGGAATCGGGTTGCCGATTCTGTTCTACACGGCGCGATGACCAGCGCCGAACTGTGCGGAGGATGGTTATCACTCCGCTCTCGACCATCTGACTCGGCAGTCACCCCGCGAGATGGGCCCGAAGCCGGTCGAGCGCCGCATCCCATTGGCGACCGATCTGATCGAGATATCTGTGCGCTACGGCCAGACGCTGGGGACGCAGCTCGAAGATTCGCTCGCGTCCGGCGCGACGGCTCCTGGCGAGTCCCGCTCCCTCGAGAATCTTGAGGTGCTTCGTCACCGCCTGGCGGGAGATCGTAGCATCCTCGGAAAGATCCGAGATCGACTGGGGTCCATCACGTGAGAGGCGGGCGATGAGATCGAGGCGCGTCGAGTCGCCCAGCGCGGCGAAGAGCGGCGCGGCCGCCGTACTCGCTCGAGTGGCGGCGAAGGGTGGCATCGCTCCCTTCTCCGTCAGGCGGTGTGGGCGAGATACTTCCCGATCAGCATGAGCTGCGCCTCCCACCCCTCGGCGTTCCCCTCGAGCGACTCGGCGCGGCGAGCGAGCGGAATGCCGTCGAAGCCCGACTCGGTGATGGTGAGCAGCGTGCCGTCGGGGCGTTCCTCGAGCTCGAAGACGACGAGCGTGGTCGGCTCGCTGGAAAGGTCGGCGCCCGGCTCGGGCACGCCGGGGTGCCAGCGGAAGGAGAGCAGGCGCATCGGCTCGACCCGCTCGACCATGATGTCGAAGCGCTGACCCTCGTACGGCTTCTGCGCCGCGGCGACGTCGGGATCTACCGTGGTGGGGACTATCTCTCCGCCGACGCGCGCGCCCGCCACGAACGGGCCGTCGAGGCGCATCCCGAACCAGCTCCCGAACTCCCGTGCATCGCTGATCGCCCGCCAGACGCGCTCGAGCGGGGCATGGAGGAGGGCCTGCTTCTCGATGCGGTCGGTATCCGATGTCATGCACAGCCTCCTGAAATATGCAACCATAAAGTTGCGTTCAATATGGCTGGCCAGGAGTCGATATGCAATGGCCCGGTTGCGGGTCCGGCGAGTTCATCTCACTGGTAAGGTCGATGCAGCGGATTGCGGCGGCGGAGACGGTGTCGGATAACCACCAGTGGTGCTGCGGGGCGGGGACTTGTGGGGGATCACCGGGTGAGGCATGTTCGAGGCCCAACCGATGCGATCCCTTCGCGTAACACGCGATCCCGGAGGAGATGCGTTGCCGCGATCTGCCCTCGTTCTGCTCTTCCTCGCCGTCTGTGTCGCGATCGCAGTGGCGACGCCATGCATCGCGCAGGGCCTGGAGATATATCCAGATTCGGCTGCACGCATTCGAGTGCTGCACATCGGCGATCAGCTTCCCCAGGATGCGCGGCTCGTGTCTCTCCGCCGTGACACGCTGATCTATCAGTTGGGTGAGTGCTGCGCCACGGATACCGCTGCTCTCTCATCTCTCGCCGCGATCGATGTGAGCCAGGGTGTGGATGTCGATCCGGGGCGCGTGCTGGGCGGAATGACCTGGGGACTCCTGGCCGGACTGGGTGCGGGGTGGCTCGTTACCGAGATCGGCTGCAGGCTCCCGGAGTCCAGCGAGCTCTGTGGCCTCGGTGCGGCGAGGTGGATGCCCATCCTCGGTGGAGTGGGCCTGATCACTGGTGCCTGGTGGGGGATCGAATCGAAGGAGGAGCGATGGGAGCGCATCTATCCTCCCGCCCGGGCGTCTCTGTTCGTGAGCCCAGTTCCGAATCACGGCGTCGCCGTGGGGGTCGCGCTGTCGGTCGAGCTCCGTTGACTACCTTCACCGTCCAGCGCGTATGACTCCGCCTCGTTGGGGACCCGCGTTCGCGTAACCTCCACCTCGTCGCGTCCGTAGTGAGAACTGACGAACGATTCTCTCACCGCGGCGCCAGAGCGCGTCGCGGAGACTCATACCTGATCAGCCCGCCCCATGACGGCGGGAGTGGAGATGCTCATGAGTGACGCAGCGATGACGATTCTGGGGGTGAGCTTCTTCATCACGATCGCGGTGACGGTGAAGTCCATCGCCAACATCTGGATGAAGCGGATAGACGCTCGGCGGTCGGCGATGCCTCTCACCGCGGTGGACCAACGGCTGGAGCGCATCGAGGCCGCGATAGACGTGATGGCGGTCGAAGTCGAGCGCATCGCCGAGGGGCAGCGCTTCGCGGTGCGACTCGCCACGGAACGCTCGCCGAACGAGCTGGCGGCGGGCGCGCGCCGCGCGGAGGGGCGGGCGGTCACACCGCACTGAGAATGTATCGAGTCAGGACTCGACCCCTACTGGCAGCGCGTTCACCATCGCGCGGACTTCAGCGGAGTCCGTCTCCCACCGGTCGAAGTCCAGCCCGCGCAGGCGATCGTTGCGATGAAGGCTCGGCGACGAGCGAATGGCGCGAGCCGAGCCGTGGAACTCGTGCGCTGTGGTGCGCGCGGCCACTTCGTGGATGTTGCCGGCGCTGATGCCGGCGCCGGCCATCACTTTCAAGCGCGAGCCGGCCTGCTTCACGAATGCGGCGATGCGTTCCGCTCCAGTGAGCGCATCGGCTTCGCCGCCGGACGTCAGCACCCGCTCGCAGCCTAACGCGGCGATGCTGTCTAACGCCAGCGCCTGGTCGCGCGCGGCGTCGAAGGCTCGATGGAAAGTGACGCCGAGCGAGCCGGCCGCGGCGAGCAGTTCGCGGCAGACCGGTTCATCCACGTCGCCGCCGATGTCGAGCGCGCCGATCACCACGCCGTCGCAACCAAGCCTCACACAGCTCTCGATGTCGCGCAGCATCACTTCGAGCTCGGCCGCATCGTAGCAGAAGTCGCCCGTGCGCGGACGGATGAGAGTGTAGAGCGGGATGCGCAGCCGATCGCGCGCCACGGCCATCGTGCCGTACGAGGGCGTGGTACCGCCATCGCCCAGGTTGTCGCACAGCTCCACGCGGTCCGCGCCGCCCTCCTGCGCGGCGAGCGCGGAGCCGAGCGAGTTGGCGGCGATTTCGAGGATTGGTCGGATCACTCTCCGTTCGCTCCGTAGATCGCTGCCGCTTCGATCAGCTTGTCGTGTGGTCCGGGCGTGCCGTCGTGCACGGCGTAGACGAAGCCGGGGTGCAGCGAGTACGCCCCCACTTCACCATCCCTGTTGATCGCGAGGAAGCACACCTGCAGCTTCCTGCTCGCCGCGGGTCGCTTGTGAACCACACGCTCGATTGCTTCGCGGCATGCGTCCGTGGGCGAGCGTCCGCGCCGCATCGACTCCACCACGAGGAAGCTGGCGGCGTTGCGGATCATCTCCTCACCGACGCCCGATGCGGTGGCGGCCCCGACGTCGTTGTCTACGTACAGGCCCGCGCCGATGATGGGACTGTCGCCGACGCGGCCGTGGAGCTTCCAGGCCATTCCGCTCGTGGTGCAGGCGCCGGCGAGCTTGCCGCGAGCATCGCGCGCCAGGATTCCGAGCGTGTCGTGATCGTGGTCATCGCCCGGCCTGCCGGAGCGCTCGACATTGATTTTCGGCTGGTACTTCGAGGTCTTCAGCCATTCGCGCCACGCCTTGCGCGCCTCGTCGGTGAGCAGCGCTTTCTTCGGAAACCCCTGCGATATCGCGAACTGCTGCGCGCCCTCCGCCACCAGCAGCACGTGTGGCGTCTTCTCCATCACCGCGCGCGCAACGGACACGGGATGCTCGATGTCCTCGATCGCGGCGACCGCGCCGCAGCGTCCGTCGCCGTCCATGATGCTGGCGTCCAGCGTGAGCACGCCGTCGCGATCGGGGTAGCCGCAGTGGCCGACAGTGGAATTGCAGAGGTCTCCCTCCGCCCAGCGCGCGCCCGTCTCCACGGCGTCGAGTGCGGAGCTGCCACGAGCCAGCACGGGCCACGCCGCGGCGTTCGCGCCGACGCCGAAGTCCCAGGTCGACACCACGCGGGCGCCAGCCGCGCGGCGAAGCGTGGGGGCCGAGGCCGGGGAGTCGGCCCCCAGAACGGTGCGCGGCAGTGCCAGCGCGCCCGTAGCAAGTAGTGAGCTCTGGAGAAATTCGCGGCGGCTGGTCATCGTCTTGTGCGTTTGGGTAGTATGGGAGGGAACGCCGAGCACACCCTGGTTCGGAAGATGGCGCTGGATCGCGCGCTGCGCACGACCGGCGTGGCATCATCTCCAATGGAGGTTCGAAGCAGGGTCCGGTCTGGAATCGTGAATCGATTCCGCACCGCGCAAGCTGCTGCCAGCTAGCCGAGACACGGCGACTATTCCTCGTCTGAGCCTACCAATAGACTTGGTGACCATGCCAATTTCTCGCTCCTCGGCGGAGCACTACACGTGGGGCGCGCAGTGCGACGGGTGGCATCTCGTGCGTGCCGACGGACTCGCTGTGATCGAGGAGCGCATGCCCCCCGGCAGCGCCGAGGTACGACACCGCCATGCCCGCGTGCGGCAGTTCTTCTATGTGCTGGCCGGTCGGCTCGACCTGGAAGTGGAAGGCACGGTACATTCGCTCGATGCCGGCGTTGGGCTCGAAGTCGCTCCGGGAGTCGCCCACCAGGCGCTCAATCGCAGCGGGGCGGATGTGGAGTTTCTGGTGGTCTCTCAGCCGCCGAGCCACGGCGACCGCGAGGAGGCATAGCGGACCGGCGGGGTCAGGTCTGGAATCGT
>DASSOX010000304.1:0-5889 GCA_035700125.1 Gemmatimonadaceae bacterium | reverse complement strand
ACTACGAGGGTTCAGAGCTGCAGGGTTCAGGGTTCAGGTACTACCCGGGAGCCGTCATCCCCGCTTGCGCGGGGATGAATTTTACCCGGCCGAACATGGGTCCCCTCTTGCGCGGGGATGACAGTTGTGCAGGTAGTTCCTGAACCCTGAACCCTGCCTCCTGAACCCTGTAGCACCCGCCCTGCCTCCCGAACCCTCGCAGTTCACTGCCTCCCCCTCCCTATTACTTCTTCCTACTTCCCTCCCCCCACGAACTTCCACCGCGCCGTCACGGTCACGGTTAGCGTCTGCTCGCCCGGGTTGACCGGGGTGGACGATGCGGCGTCGAGGCGGGCCATCGCCATATAAGGGACCGGGCGAGGCGGACTGTAGGTAGGTGCCGAGCTCAGCTCGATAAGGTCACCGAGCTGGCCGCCGGCACTGCGGGCGAGCGCTTCGGCGTCGCCTCGAGCGCGCTGGACGGCCTCGGCGAGTGCCTGCCGGCGCGTGGAGTCCTGGTTGGACGCGTAGAAGTCGAGCGAGTTGATGTTGTTCGCCCCCTTCGAGAGTGCCGCATCGATGACCGCGCCCACCTTGGAAATGTCGTGGATGTCCACGCGCACGCTGTTCTGCACGTTGTAACCCACGATCTTCGGCTCCTTGTCACCCTGCTGCGGATTGTATTCCTGCTCGGGATACACGCTGTAATTCACCGTCGAGATCCGCTCCTTCGGGATCCCGAGCGCCTGAATCGCCGCGATCACCGCATCCTGCTTCTTCGCGTTCTGCGCAGCCGCTTCCTGCGCCGTCTTCGCGCGCGTCTGCACACCGACGTAGATGTGCGCTCCGTCGGGCGTGTACTGAGCCTCCCCCTGCGCGCTGGTCACTATCTCGGGTGCCGACATCATCATGTGCATCTCCGGTTGCCCCGGCTGCTGCCCCGACACCGCCAGAGGCGCCCCGAGAAAGGCCAAACTCGCGATCAACGACAGTCCACGATGCATAAACGCACTCCGGTTACAGGTGTCAATCAATTAGTACTATATCGGTACTAAATACTAAGTATCACTTAGTTACTAATATCGCTCCCTTCGACTTCTCCACCTTTCACCCCGCAACCCCCGAGAGGTGCCAACGTCGCTCGTCCCGGCACGACACAACCGCGCTCCTCCGCGCTCCTCCGCGCTCCCCGCGTCCCTTATCGAGAGGAGCGAGGACGCAGCATGGATGCTACTTGCCCACGCGCGACCGCTTCGTCACCTCGAGCACGAGGTTCTGCAGGTCGCTCGGACTCACGCCCGGGATGCGCGATGCCTGCGCAAGAGTATGCGGTTGGATGGCGGTGAGCTTCTGGCGCGCTTCGAACGAGAGCGAGCGCATGTCGCCGTACTCCACTCCCTCTCCCAGGACGAAGTCGCCCATCCGCTTCAGCTTCTCGGCCTGCACACGCTCTCTCTCGAAATAGCCGGCGTACTTGATCTCGAGATCAGCGGTGACGAGTGCATCGCCGCTCAACTCTTCGCTCACTCCGCTCGCGCGAAAGAGATCTCGCAAGCTCACGCCCTGACGACGCGCTACCTCCACGATCTTCATCGCATGCGGGAGCTGCGTGCTCCCCGCCGCATCGAGCAGCTCCCGCACATCCTCGGGGCGCACGCTCGTGTGCTCGGCCAGATGCATCGCGCGTGACTCATCCGCGAGTCGATGCTCTATCACCGCACACTCCTCGTCCGTGAATGCGCCGAGCTTCATCGCGATCGGCGCGAGACGATGGAGAGCGTTGTCCTGACGAACCGTGAGGCGGAACTCGGAGCGGGAAGTGAACAACCTGTAAGGTTCATCCACGCCGCGCGTCACGAGATCATCCACGAGCACGCCGATGTACGAAGTCTCGCGACCGAGTATCAGCGGCGGATCGCCGCGCACCGCGAGAGCGGCGTTGATTCCCGCAACTACTCCCTGCCCCGCCGCTTCCTCGTAGCCGGTGGTGCCGTTGATCTGGCCGGCGAAGTACACGCCACCGAGCGCCCTGAGCTCGAGCGATGGATGCAGCTGCGTCGGCGGGTAGTAGTCGTATTCCACGGCGTAGCCCGCGCGCGTCATGCGCACGTTCTCGAGGCCGGGCACTGCGCGCAGAAATTCCATCTGCACGTCGGCCGGAAGTGAAGTCGAAAGACCGTTCACGTACAACTCCGCCGTATCGTGTCCCTCGGGCTCGAGGAAGATCTGGTGACGCTCCACGTCGGGGAACTTCACGATCTTGTCTTCCACGCTCGGACAGTAGCGCGGACCACGCCCCGAGATCGCGCCGCCGTACATCGCCGAGCGAGCGATGTTGCGCGTGATGATCTCCTTGACATCCGCACCCGCGAAAGTGATCCAGCACGGGAGCTGCGCCGGGTGACGCGTAGCTCCATCGTGCATGCGCGGAGCGCGCCAGAAGTGCGACCACGAGTAGTCGAAATCCTCGATCTCGCTCTCCTGGCGCTGCAGCGCCGAGTAGTCGACCGAGCGACCATCGATGCGCGGTGGCGTCCCCGTCTTGAAGCGTGCGGATGCGAGTCCCAGTCGCTCGAACTGCTCGGCGAGATGCACCGTGGCCGCATCGCCCGCGCGGCCGCCCGACATCTGCGTGTCGGTGCCGATGTGCATCCGGCCGCGCAGAAAGGTGCCCGTGGTGATCACCACCGCGCGCGCGCCGAAGCGGCGATGCTCGAGCGTCTCCACTCCAACCACGCGACCGCTCTCTTCATCCATCAGCAGACGCGCGACGGTGCCCTGGATCGTGTGCAGACGCGGATGCTCCTCGAGGAGCGTGCGCACCGCACGCCGGTAGAGACCGCGATCGCACTGCGCGCGCGGCGCCCACACCGCCGGGCCCTTCCCCCGGTTCAGCATCCGGAACTGCAGCGTGGCGAGATCGGTGGCTCGCGCCATGATTCCGCCCAGCGCATCCACCTCGCGCGCCACGGTACCCTTGGCCACGCCGCCGATCGCGGGGTTGCACGACATCTGCCCGATGGTCTCGAGCGCGCTCGTCACGAGCCCCACGCGCGCGCCGAGTCGAGCCGCGGCCACGGCGGCTTCGGTGCCCGCGTGACCAGCGCCCACGACTATGACGTCGAGGTCGAGCTCATTGTGCGATGATGAAGTTCGAGCGCGTGCGGGGTGCGGCGTGGTCATCGCTGAAAGCTAACCGGACCGGCCCGCAGCGCGTTACGTCTCGACGTTCCGGCGCGCCTCTTTCGCGCTCGGTGCGCCGCTCCCCTCGGGAACCACGCTCTTGCGCAGCAACCCCTCCCAGTGGCAGTTGTAGCACCAGCTCGTTCGGAACCAGGGGAAGAGCAGGTTCCACCCTTTCGACTGCACACGGATAGTGGGCGTGTCGCAGTTGGGACACCGTCCATCATCGGGCAGCATGATGTAGAAGAAGATCGTCGCCGCCACCAGGCGGATGGCGACGAAGGCGATGAACACCAGCGCGAAGATGAGGGCGTCTGACATCTCTACCACCTCGACAGCTACAACGTACGGCTCCGCTGGGAGTCGCTACCCGTGATCCGGCAATACAGCTCTTTCAAAAATGTGACGCAAGAGCGAAGCCCGCGGATCGCACGCCGCACTCGGCCGCTCCGGCCACCCGCACTCGGCGGACGTCGCGGGAGCGCCGAAGCCGGCGCTACTGCGGGAGCTTCAGCTGCTGCGCTATGGTGCTCCAGAGTTCCACGTAGGCCACGCCGTCTTCCACGCGCTCGATCACGACGTCGGCTCCCTGTGCCACTTCCCGCCCATCGAGCCCGCGAGCGGTGAGCGTCTGGTGCCGTCCCTCGTGCTCGAACTCGATCTCCCCCGGCTGGTCGGCCAGGATAGCGCGGATGACGTGGGCGAAGTGGCCCTGTAGAATGAAGCGCTCGTCCTCGACCTCGCGCGCCGCGCTCGGTACTGCCCAGCCAGCGATGAGAAAGACCATCCCGCCCGCTCCCACCAGCGCGGCGGCGATCGCGATCGCGAATATCGGCAGCGGACTCAGCGATGAGTACTTGGCAAGCGGGTAGCCCACCAGGCCGAAAAGCGTGGCCGCCACGCCCACGGTGGGAAGATTGATGAAGCTGATCCATCGGCCGTGACGCTGGTCGCGGTCGATCCCGGCGATCATGCTGATCACGCCGAGCCCGAGGCCGATGATGAAAATCGCGAGAAATAGTACGCGCATGGTGATAGACGGAATCTTATGCAGCGCGCGAATGATGCGGAATGAGCGCGACTATGATCTATTCAGCGCCTAGCCCTACGAGATCGAGGAGGGCGAGTGCGTTGGCCGAGGTGGCGAGGCCGGGGCGCAGGCGGTAGTCGAAGGTCATCACCGTGCGGCCGTCAGTACGATCGAACTGCTCGGTGAAATGGACCGGACGCGCGGCGCTCGCGAGCTCCCCCGTCGAGGCGAGCGAGAGGTCGTGGGTCGTCACGGCGCCGATCGCGCCGGCATGAAGGAGGTGGCCAATAACTATCCGCGCCGCGATCTGCCGCTCCGCGGTGTTGGTGCCGTGGAGCATCTCGTCCAGGAGATAGAGCACGCGATTCCCCCTCTCCTCGGGCGCATCGCGCGCCGCGTCCACCACTGCGCGCAACCGCTGAAGCTCCGCCATGAAGAGCGAGATCCCGCGCTCGAGCGAGTCCTGAATCCGGATGCTGGTACGCACGTCCACGAGCGGCGTCCGGAAGCGGGCGGCGCATACCGGCGCGCCGGCGAGTGCCAGGACTACGTTCGCGCCGATGGCTCGGAGAAGCGTGCTCTTTCCCGACATGTTCGAGCCAGTGATGAGCAGGAAGCTCCCTGGAGGGCCCACTGTCACATCGTTCGGCACGCGCCCACCGTCGGGCAGAAGCGGGTGGCCCATCCGTTCGCCCTCCACCACCGACTCGACGGCGTCCGCACTCTCGGTGATGTCGGGGAAGCACCACGCAGGGTTGTCGTGCGAGAGGGTTCCGAGCGCGGCAAGCGATTCGGCCTCCCCCAGCGACTGGAGCCAGCCGCGCACGTGAACGCCGGCATCCCGGCGCCAGCGCTCGAGCGCGGCAGCCACGTGCACGTCCCATACGAAGAGCCACTGGAGCGCGAGATGCAGCATCGGCGAGTGCCGCACCTCGGCGAACGCCACGATCCGCTCGAGGCGCGCCAGCTCACCGGCCGCGTCGCGTCCGCTCTGGCCGCTTTGCCCATGGAGCTGAAGCGAGTCGCGCAGCTGCTGCATCCGCGGCGATTCCCAGCGTCCGTCGAGGATGAGCCGGAGCATCGCAGCATGGTGACGGAGCTGCTCCGACGGTACCCCGGCCACCTTCACCGACTCCGCCAGCCCGGCGCGCGCACCGAGGATGAGGAAGAGGCCGACCGTGGCCGTGATCGCCCAGAGCGGCCAGGTGAGCACGCCCGCCGCCTGCAGGAGGAAGGCGAGGATGGTGGCCGCGGTGATGATCCGCCCCGCCCAGAGGAGCGCCGGCCGCTCGAGGAGCCAGGGAGGCGACTCGCACCACTCCGCGAAGCGCTCGAGCGTTCGCGGTCCCACGGCGCGCGACAGCCGGGCGAGGACGCCCAGCTCCTCGCGCACCTCATCGCGCGAAGCCAACTCGCTCGCCGCAGCCTGACGCTCGCGGATCTCGCCGGCCGAGGGCGCGCTCTCCAGGAGCCAGCCGAGCAACGTGGAACGTCCCGGTGCCCGACTCGTGACGTCTAGAAGCTGGATCAGCGACACGCGGCCCACCACGTCGAGGTCGGCAGCGTACGGGTGACTCCCGGTCAGCTCCCCCTCGTGCGCCGCGGAAGGGGCTTCGGGGAGCGCTTCCCAATCGCGGGCAACCCTATGCTCACCTATTGCGTGATATTCGCGTGCGGCGTCATGGCGCGCGCTCGCC
>DASSOX010000303.1:0-16343 GCA_035700125.1 Gemmatimonadaceae bacterium | reverse complement strand
GGAGAGGGTTCAGGGTTCAGGGTTCAGGAACTGCAAAAGAAAAGGAAGCAGGAAGCAGGTACCGGCACAGCATCCAGGGTCATTCCCGCAGGAGCAACGACCCACACGAGGACCCACACAACAGTCATCCCCGCGCAAGCGGGATCCAGGTTCGGTCCGGCTAACTCTGGGTAACATGGATGCCCGCTTGCGCGGGAATAACGGCGACTTCACGGGCAGTTCCTGAACCCTGAACCCTGAACCCTGCCTCCTGAACCCTTTGTACTTCCCTCCCCGCCTCCTGAACCCTTCGTACTTCCCGCCTGCCTCCTGAACCCTCGCAGTTCCTCCTCGCCCTCACTCCGCCTCCCTCCTGACCAGCCTCCTCTCGTAGATCGCGCGCTGGAGGCCGGAGAGGAAGGAGCGGGCGTTGCGGCCGATGACGCGGGTATCGTAGCCGCCCTCCTGCACGACGAGCATCGGGAGGCCGAGGCCGGCGATGGCGCCACCGATGCGCTCGAAGCCTTCGGTGGTGATGGCCCATGCACCGGTGGGGTCGCCCTTGGCGATGTCGAGGCCCACGGAAAGCACGAGGAAGCGAGGAGCGAAGCTCTCGATGCGCTCGAGCGCCTGCTCGAGGGTGGTCAGGTACTCGTCGTCGGTGATGTTCTCGCCGAGCGGGTAATTGTAGTTGAAGCCTTCACCAGCACCCTCGCCACGTTCGTCGGCGAAGCCCGCGAAGTACGGGTAGGCGTAGCTCGGATCGCCATGGATGGAAATCGTGAGGACGTCGGAGCGCTCGTAGAAGATCTCCTGCGTGCCGTTGCCGTGATGGAAGTCTATGTCGAGCACCGCCACCTTCCCCTCGGCGCTCAACACATTCGCGGCGATCGATGCGTTATTGAAGTAGCAGAAGCCGCCGTACACGGCGGACTCCGCGTGATGGCCGGGAGGGCGGCACACTGCGTACGCCAGCTGTTCGCCCTTCCGCACCAACTCCGCGGCGCTGAGCGCGCAGTTCACCGCCGCGCGCGCGGCGATGTAGGCGTTGTGCGTGAGCGGAGTGAAGGTGTCGATGCAGTAGTAGCCCGACTGCACCTCGTCGTCCACTGGCTTGCGCGCGCGGTGGCGTATGGGGAAGACGTACGGATAAACCGCCTGTCCCTCGGAGAGCTTCAGGCAGACGTCGCGCAGGTAGCGCACGAAGTCAGGATCGTGCACCGCGGTGATCGCCTCCTCGGGATGCTCCTTCACATCGACGATCTCCACGCCCGCGAGCGAGCGCACCTGCTGGATGATCCGCTCCACGCGTACCGGACGCTCCACGTATCCGCGCTCGCGCACGTGGTGCAGCTGGTGCTGGGGCGTGATGAGCACTTTGAGCGGGGAGTAGACGTCGTGGTGCGTTGGTGGCTTCGCGGGGGCCAACCGACCGCGCGGCTCCTGCAGTCCGACCTCGCCTTCGCGCACCGAATCCACGACCGAGAGCGCATATTCGTCGCTGCGGAGGTAGCCGTACTTCCGAAAGAGGAGCGCGCTGATCATCCCCCGCACCTCATCGGCCTTCGGAACCCGCGGCGCGCCGAGCGAGTCGAAGATGACGTACGGCTCTCCCTCTTCTCTCCCCGGGCGCTTGTCCTGGTACGCGGTGCCTGTGATGACGCGCGCGCCGTAGCGTTCGTAGAAGCGGATGCGGGCCCTGTTCTCGCGCCGGCGCGCGACATCGGGCTCGAGCTCGGGCGTGTCGGGACGCACCTCGAAGTAGAGACCCGATGATCCCAGCCTGATCAGATACTCGCGCAGCGCCTCGTACAGGGCACCGCCGATCCCGCGCTGCCGCACTGCGGGATCCACGACGATGAAATCGAGGAGCGTCGCGTTCAGATCGGAGTAGTGAAAGGCCAGCGCGAAGGCGAGCATCTTCCCCATCGCCTTCTCCGCAGTGATGAGGATGGTGCGGTGCCCGAGTTCCGCCTGCCGGCGCAGGAGATCCGGGATCTGGTCCGCATAACCGCCGTAGGCTGCGCCGAAGTAGCTGCGGAAGATCCGCTGCACGTCCGCCATGCGGCGCGGCTCGTGATCGGCATCGTAGAGGTGAACGAAGCGGATCATCTACCGCTGCCGACCTTCAGCTCCTCGAGCTGCAGGGAATGCAGGTAGTCGTAGCTCGTGCGCGCGGTCGCGAGCGGATCCTTCGGCTCGTCGTGCTCCACGAAGCAGTGCTCGATACCGGCCTGCGCGGCGTGATCGAAGATCCCCGGGAAGCCGATGATTCCCTTCCCCACATCCGCCATCTTCCCAGTCGCATCCATGTCCTTCACGTGTACGAGCGGGAATCGCCCCGGATACCACTTGAAGTACTCGATCGGGTCGCGGCCGCCCTTCACGAGCCAGAAGATGTCCATCTCCATCTTGACGAGGTCGGGGTCGCAGTCACGGAGAAGGAGGTCGTAGGGCACGGTGTCGTCCATCCTCTCGAACTCGAAATCGTGGTTGTGGTAGCAGAGCTGGAGCCCCGCCTTCCGCGCCGCCTCGCCGGATCGGTTGAACAGCTCCGCGATCTTCCGGTATCCGTACGGAGTGCGATCCGCCTCGTCTATCCAGGCGCAGGTGATGTAGCTCTGTCCCAGTGCGAGCGCATCCGCGAGCGTCCGCTCCCAATCGCCGCGCATCTCCGCGGTCCCGATGTGCGACGACGGCGCCGCGAGCCGATTGCGATCGAGCAGTCCGCGCATTTCCAGGGCGCTCTTCCCGTACAGCCCCGCGAACTCGACTTCCTTGTATCCGATCGTGGCAAGCTTCTCGAGCGTCCCCGCCACATCGCGCGCCATGAGCTTGCGGACTGTGTAGAGCTGGATCCCGATGCGGTCCGGCATCCGGACGCGACCGCCGATGGCCGGTCCCGCCCCGTCGAGCACCCGCAACGCAGACGTACCGGGCGCGATCACTAACGCACCGAGCGCCCCTCCCGCCAGTCGCAAGAACGCGCGCCTTCCCTCATCCACTTCCTTCGTCAAGGTCGCTCCCCTGTCCCAAGGTCAGCCTCTATCCAGAGGCAAGATTCTCTCCGGGAGCACTGCTTGTCGAGGGACGGTTCATCGCGCCCGTCGGTACCGGCGCACGTGGAGACGCCGAGGGGTAAAGAGAGGGTGCGGAGAACGGCTCTCGGCCGCTGGTATCGCGCTACTCCGAGACTGGCTGCATCTCGGGTGCGGGGCTCCTCTCGTTGAACTGAAATCGCGGAGATCGCGGAGGACCGCGGAGAGCGCGGAGGGGAACTGCACAAGGAGTCAGGCTACTAACCGCAAGAACCGGAAAAGAAAAGAGGGGAACTGCTCCCTCGCCTCAGGTCCTGCCCACCGGGACAGGACTCAAAGTGCGGGAGCGGTTCCCCCAAAGACCCCTTGTTCGAGATCTCGGCCCTATGCCTTTTCTCTGAAGTACGAGATCCAGGCCCTACGGCCTTTCTCCGCGTTCTCCGCGGTCCTCCGCGATCTCCGCGATTTCAGTTCAACGAGAGGAGCCGGCAATTCTGCCGGCTCCTCTCTTTCGCTCGCCCAACGGAAAGCGATTACCCGATCAATCACCCCACACCGGCTCGGGCGTGAGTCCCGCGGTCTCGCGCTCTGCCTCGATTTCCCGGACACGCTCGGGAGAGGTGAGGCGGCGCTTGAACCAGCCGCCCATGTCGTCGAAGTAGGTATACGCCACCGGCACCACCACCAGCGTGAGCATGGTGGAGGTGATCAGGCCGCCGATCACGGCTCTCGCCATGGGCGCGCGGAAGCCGCCGCCCTCACCGAGAGCGAAGGCGATCGGCAGCATGCCGAAGATCATCGCCAGGGTGGTCATGATGATCGGACGCAGACGCACCGCACCCGCCTCCACCAGAGCGGTGAAGCGGTCGGTGCCCGTGGCCCTGCGCTCGTTGGCGTTGTCCACCAGCAGAATCGCGTTCTTCGTCACCAATCCCATCAGCATGATCACGCCGATCATGGACATCATGTTCATGGTGTCGTTCGTGAGCAGCAGCGCGAGAAGCACGCCCACCAGCGAGAGCGGGAGGGAGAGCATGATCGCGAAGGGCTGCGTGAACGACTCGAACTGCGACGCCAGGATCAGGAAGATCAGGATGATCGCGAGCGTGATCGACTCGAGTACGTAGCCGGTGGTCTCCTGCAGGTCTTCAGTCTCACCGCCCAGGTGTACCGAATAGCCGGCGGGGAGCTCCATCTCGTTCGCCACCTGCTGGATCGCCTGCGATGCCTCGGCAATCGAAAGTTCTGGCGCGGTGCTTCCTGAAATGGTCGCAACCCGCTGCAGGTTCTTGCGATCTATCTGTGCAGGCGCGGTTCCGAGCTGGATGTCCGCTACATCTCTGAGCGGAACCGTGGCCACAGCGCCATCGGCGGTGCGGCGTGAGGTCGCGAGCGGAATCGTCGCTATATCCTCCACGGTGCGCCGCTGTTCGGGTGCAACCTGCACTACCACGTCGCGCTCTTCGCCCGTGGGATCCTCCCAGCGCGTGGCCGTCTCGCCGGCGAGCACCGGTCGGATGGTCGTTGCGATCTGGCCGATGTTCAGCCCCACCTCGTTGGCGATGTCGCGGTTCACGTTTATCCGATACTCTGGCTTCGGATCGCCGAGCGACGACTTCACGTCCACGATTCCGGGGATCGCCTTCACCCGCGTCATGAGATCGGATGAAAGCCGCTGAAGCTCGGCCACGTCGGGCCCGCGCAGTTCCACCTGCAGAGGCGCCACGGCGCCGCCAAGCCCACCGCCCACGAGCACCGAGATGTCGGTGGCCACGATCGGCGAGAGCTGCTTGCGCGCGGCCACCATGAGCTCGTCCTGCGTGGCGCTTCGCTCGTCGCGCGGGAGAAGCTTCACGTAGATCTCACCCTTGGTCACGGTACCCGTCGCGCCGGATCCGATCGTGGTGTAGGTGTAGTCCACACCATTGAGCGAATTCAGCGTACGGATGATCTGCTCCGCCTTGCCGCGCGTGTACTGAAGACTCGAACCCTCCGGCGTTTCGAACTGTACCACGAACTCGCCGTTGTCGGAGTCGGGCATGAAGCCGCCTCCGATCAGCGGGAAGAGGGCAATCGCTCCAAAGAACGCCGCCGCGGCTACTGCCAGGGTGGTCTTCCGATGGCCCAGTGCCCACTTGATCACCGAGCGGTACTTCCCCGCCTGCGAGTCGAACCATTCGTTGAAGCGCGCGATCGTGCGAGTCAGGACGTTGGGCCGCTTACCGGTGCCGTGGCCGTTCTCACCGCTCCCCTTGTGCGGATTCACACCCCACCACGCCGAGAGCATCGGCGTGAGCGTGAACGACACGAACAGCGACACCAGAACCGCCCACGCCACGGTGATACCGAACTGGTAGAAGAAGCGGCCGATGATCCCGCCCATGAACGCCACCGGCACGAACACAGCCACCACCGTGAAGGTCGTGGCCATCACGGCGAGCATGATCTCCTTCGTGCCGCGACCGGCCGCCGTGAAGTGATCCTCGCCCATCTCTCGATGTCGGACGATGTTCTCCACGACCACGATCGCGTCGTCTATCAGAATGCCGATCGAAAGCGAGAGCGCCATCAGCGTGAGCACGTTGAGCGTGAAGCCCAGCGCGTTCATGATGATGAACGACGAGATCACCGACACCGGAAGCGCCAGTGCCGTGATGAGCGTGGCCTTCCAGTCGTTAAGGAAGATCATGACCACGAGCACGGTGAGGAACGCGCCGAGTATCAGCTCGTCGATCACGTCGTGCACCGACTGGCGAATCACCACGGAGTTGTCGCGTACCACCTGGAGCGAGGTGCCCGCCGGAAGGACGCCATTGCGCATCTCCTCGAGAGCCGCGCGAACGCCGTCGGCCACTTCCACCGTGTTGGCGCCCGAGACCTTGAGGATGTCGAGCGATACCGCTCGCTCGCCATTCACGAGTGCGAGCGAGCGCTCCTCCTCGTTCCCCTCTTCCACGCGCGCCACATCCTTCAGCCGGATCGGCTGCCCACCGCGATTGGCGACGATCACCTCACCGAACTGATCCGGGTCGGTGATGCGCCCCGTGACGCGCACGAGCCGCTCGGCACCACCCTTCTCCACGCGGCCGGCCGGGATCTCGAGGTTCTGGCTCTGCAGAGCCGCCATCACCTCGCTCACGGAAACGCCCACCGCCTGCAGGCGCGAAGGGAGGATGAAGATGCGCACCTCGCGCTCCAGGCCACCCGCGATACGCACCTCACCCACGCCGCGCACGTTCTCCAGCCGCCGGCGGATGGTCTCGTCGGCAAGACTCGTGAGATTCACGAGCGGCATGCTGTTCGACGAGAGAGCGAGCGAAACGATCGGAAGCGACGCCGGGTCGAACTTCTCCACTATCGGAGGATCGATGTCCTCCGGAAGATCGCGCCGGATGGTCTCGATCTTCGCGCGGATATCGGCCGCGGCCGCGTCCACGTTGCGATCGAGGTCGAACTCGACGATGACCTGCGACACGCCTTCGAGCGACACGGAGGTGATCTTGTCCACGCCCTGCACGGGGTTGAAGGCCTCCTCCATCCGCCGCGTCACCTCGCGCTCGATGGTCTCGGCGCTCGCACCAGGATAGGTGGTCTGCACGGTGATGACCGGGATGTCCACGTTGGGGAACTGGTCGATCGCCAACTGGCGATAGCCGAAAATCCCCAGCACGATGAGTCCGAGCATCACCATGCTCGCGAAGACGGGCCGGCGAATCGCCAGTCCACTCAGCCCGCTCAGGCGCGAGCCGCGTTCCTCGACGCGGGGCTCGTTTGCGTTTTCCATGGGTTCCACCTCAGCTCCCTCCGCTCGCTCCGCGAGCCGTCTCCCTCGGTGCCGCCGCCTCATCGGAGGCCAGCACCACCTTCGTGCCCGGGGGCAGTTGCACTGACGGCGTGACGATCACCTTTTCGCCGCCCTCGAGCCCCTTCGCGATCGAAACCTGTCCGGTCGCCTTGTCGGCGGGACCAACAGTCACCACCTGCTTCGCCACGAGGCCGTTGGAAATCATCAACACGTACGTCGAATCGCCTTCGCCACGCACGGCGAGCTCGGGGATCACGACGGCGTTCTCCACCTTCTCTCCCACTATGCGGCCCGTGGCGAATTGGCCACCGACGATCTCGTGCTTCGCGTTCGCGAGCTGCACGTACACGCCTACCTGGCGCGTACCCGGATCGGCTACCGGGTCGATGCGTGCAACACGACCGCGTAGCTCACGATCCGGCGTTGCAGTGAGCGTGAACGCCACCGGCGCTCCCACTTTCACGTGTGCAGCGCGGTCCACCGGGATCTGGCCGGAAAGCTCGAGAGTGTCGGAGTTCACGACCGTAAACAGTGGAGCATCCATTCCCACTGCCTCGCCGCCGTCCACCGCGCGCTCGCTCACCACGCCGTCGATGGGCGCGCGGATCGTGCTCCGCGCCTCGGCCTCCTCGGCCTGCGCTGCCTGCGCCTGCGCCGCCTCGTACGCCGCCTGCGCGGTGCGGAAGTCTATGTCCGACATCGCGCCCGCCTCGTTCAGCGTGCGCGCCGCCTCCAGCTTCTGCTTCGCGAGCGCGAGGTTGGCGCGCGCCGCCTCGGCCTGCGTGCGAACGCCAGCGGCTTCGATAGTCGCCATTATCTGGCCGCGCCGCACCGGAGTACCGCGGTCCACGCGCACGCCGCGCACGGTGCCGGGCACCTGAGACTTCACCCGCACCACCTTGTAAGGCTGCAGCGATCCGGTGAGCACCACGCCTGCCGCGATATCGGAACGAGTGGCCACGGCCACATCCTCCGGCCCCAGCACCGAACGCTGCTCGGCCACCGCCGCGGGAGCTGCGTCAGCCTCCTCACCCGGCGTTCCGCCGCACGCCGCGATCGCCGCGAGCGCGGCGATCGCAACTGCCAGGCGCACGCCCGTACGCGCCCCGCTGGCTCCTATGCTCGACATATATGAAATCCTCTTGGACTTTGTCATCGCTCTTGCCACCTCACCGCTCCGGCGCCGTCGTGCGGCCGAGCGCCTTCGTCATCTGGGCGTCCGCCACGTAGTAGTCCGAGACCGCCTGCGCCAGGTTCGTTCTGGCTTGCAGCAGCGCGAGACGCGCGTCGGAGGTCTCGAGCTGCGTGGCCAGCCCCTTTTCGTAGCGCAGCACCGTCAGGTCGTAGACCCGCTGGGCCTGATCCACCGTGCGATGTCGCGCGGCGATGCTCGACCTCGCACGCTCCTTCTCACCACGCGCACGCTCGTATTCCAACTGCACCGACTCTCTGAGCTGCGCGAGCTGGAGCTGCGACTGCCGAAACTCCACCTGCGCCAGTTCCACGTCCGCGCCCCGCTTGAACCCCGAGAAAATCGGCACGGATACGCCGATGCTCGCGGTGAAATCGGGACGCCAGTTCGCGTTGCTCCAATCGAACGCTCCGCTCGGCCAGAGCTGGCGGCCGTAGTTCAACTGGAGGCTCACCGAGGGGAGGTACGCTCCCTTCGCTATCGAGATCTGCTGCTCCTTTATCGCCACCTGCGTCTCGGCGGACTGCACGGCTGGCCGACCCTCCACCTGCGCCTTCGGTATCGGGCCCGCGGCACCGCTGTCCAACTGCGGCTCCTCGAGCCTGGTGCTGAGCTGCAGCGGCTGCGCGACCGGGATGTTCACGAGGCGCTTGAGATCGAGCCTCGCGAGCTCGTTGGCGTTCCGCGCTTCCACGAGCTGGGGCTTGAGGTTCTCGAGCGAGACTTCGGCACGCAGTACGTCGAGCTCCGACGAGCTCCCCGACTGGTAGCGCAGCCGCTCCTGATCGAGGAAGCGCTGCGCCTGCTCCACCGCCGCCGCGGAAATTTCCTCCAGCTCGCTCGCCAGCAGCGCGCGGTAGTACGCCGTGCGCACGTTCAGCTCTATGTCGGCCAGCTGCTCCTGAAAGCCAAGGCGCGCCTGCGTCCCGTACTGTTTCGCGATTTTCATCGCCGCACCGGTACGTCCGCCCGAATAGAGAAGCTGCGACGCGTTCACCGATGCCACGTACGCGTGCTGCTGCCCGAAGGGAAGGTTTCCGAAGAGTCCACCGAGCCCCTCGAGTCCCGCGTTCGACGCGTTCTGCTCGAGGTAGCTGATCCGCTCCGCCATCGAAGCCGTGCTGTCCGGCTCGAAGCGCAGCGAATCGGGGATCCGGAACCCCGCACCGCTCCCACCGTACGGCGACTGGAAGGTGCGCGTGTAATTGAGCGAGCCGTTGATCTGTGGCAGCGCAGCGGAGCGCGCGGATGTCACCTGTGTCTCGGCGAGCTCCACGGCCGAACGTGCGAGGCGCACCTCTTCGCTCTTGCCGAAGGCGCGACCGAGCGCATCGTCGAGACTGAGCGCGACGGTGTCGCCCCGCGCTATCGCGGCGCTGTCGGCCGCCAGGCCGGCGGCCTGCGCCGACACCTCGGCGGAGAGCGCTCCACCGCACAACGCGGCCAGCGCCAGTGAAAGGAAGATCCTCACGAAATATCCTCTGGAATGCCTGCTCGATCAGCGCGCGGTAGCGGCCCCGTTGGTGTGCGTACCTGCACGCTCTTCTTTCGACCTGCTTCGCGCCGCTCTGCTCTTCTCTCGCTCGGTGCGCCAGCGCTCGAGCTCATTGGTGGTCGCTTCGACTACGAAGCGAAGTGCCTCGACGGCTTCATCGAGCCGGTCGCGCACCTCGGCGCTCTCCAGCCGCATCTGGCGCCCTTCATCGAGCACCGCTATCAGGCGGCCCATCAGCTTCAGTCGCCTCTCGAGCGTCCGCGAGTAGTGGTCGGGAGCGATCCGGTAGTAGTCGCGGCGATCGCCCTTACGCGTGATGCGCTCCACCACTCCACACTCTTCCAGCCGGCGAGCATCGACGCTGATGCTGGCGCGACTGACCTGCAACCGCTCGGCCATCTGGTCTATGGAGCACTCGCCGGGAGTGAGGAGGAGAAGGCCGAGGATGCGGCTCGCGATCCGCGGCATCCTGTCGCTCTCCTCGAACACGAGGCCGAGGCGTTCTATCAGTCTGTCCTGCTCGTCCAGGTTCTTACGCACGATTGCGTCCTGCTCCTGCCTGTTCGGGACCCACGCCGGCCGCGAGCCATTTCCCGGGCCAGCGCCTGAATTTACTTTGTTTAGAACGTTCAGTCAACACAAAACGTTCCGGATTTTCTGGGGTTCCCGCTCGGGTGGCGCGGCGCTCGGACCGTCACCGGCCTGGGCCAGTGCACGATCGGCAGCACGCGATCGGCAAGCCGTACGGAGCGAATTCTCGAGGGTTTCAGCCGGTTCCCTCGAGCGAAATGCACCGAAGCATGATGCGATGGTCCGCGCACCGTGCAGCAGCGGCGGCGAGGGCGCGAAACACCGCTCCGTGAATCGCTTTAGATTACCTGTCAGCCTGCCGCCGGCCACGCCGTGCGCGGCATCCGGCGGCAGCGGCTCCGTCATTCACCGCGCTCGCCCGGCGGGCGCGAAAGCCCAGAGTACTGATGAACTCGCTCAACTCTTTCGGCAGCCGCTCGGTCCTGGAGGTAAACGGGACACCTTACACGATCTTTCGGCTCGACACGCTCGCGAAGCTCCCTGGCGCGACGATCGACCGTCTCCCCTTCACGCTGAAGGTCCTCCTGGAGAACCTCGCGCGAAACGAGGACGGTGCATTCGTCAAGCGCGAGGACATCGAGACGCTCGCGAAGTGGGACACCACCAAGCGCACGCAGAAGGAGATCGCCTTCCGGCCGGCGCGCGTCCTCCTCCAGGACTTCACGGGCGTCCCCGCAGTGGTGGACCTCGCGGCGATGCGCGACGCACTCGCCTCGCTCGGCGGCGATCCCACCAAGATCAACCCCCTCCAGCCCGCGGATCTCGTCATCGACCATTCGGTTCAGGTGGACGAGTACGGAACGGAGGCCGCGTTCCTCATCAACACCACCCGCGAGTTCGAGCGGAATCAGGAGCGCTACGCCTTCCTGCGCTGGGGGCAGAGCGCCTTCCGCAACTTCAGTGTAGTTCCTCCCGGCACCGGAATCTGCCACCAGGTGAACCTCGAGTACCTGGGCCGCTCGGTATTCGTCGCCGACGAAGATGGTGAACGGCGCGCGTACCCCGACTCGCTCGTGGGCACCGACTCGCACACCACGATGATCAACGGCCTCGGCGTGCTCGGTTGGGGCGTGGGCGGTATCGAGGCCGAGGCGGCGATGCTGGGACAGCCGCTCTCGATGCTCGTACCCGAGGTGGTGGGATTCAAGCTGCACGGGAAGCTCCCCGCCGGTGCGACGGCCACCGATCTGGTGCTCGTGGTGACGGAGATGCTGCGCAAGAAGAAGGTGGTCGGCAAGTTCGTGGAGTTCTACGGACCGGGGCTCTCCTCGCTCGCGCTCGCGGATCGCGCGACCATCGGCAACATGGCGCCGGAGTACGGCGCCACGGTGGGCTTCTTCCCGGTGGACGCGCAGACGCTGGAGTACCTCCGCTTCACCGGCCGCGGCGAACAGCAGGCGCGCCTCGTGGAGGAGTACTGCAAGGTGCAGGGTCTCTTCCGCACTGACGATACTCCCGATCCGGTCTTCAGCGACGCGATCGAGCTCGACCTGGGAAGCGTGGAGCCGAGCATGGCCGGCCCGAAGCGCCCACAGGACCGCATCCCGCTGAGGGCGTCGAAGACGATGTTCAACGACACGCTCGCGGCCGAACTGGAGCGCGTTGGCACGCTGGCCGGAAAGGCCGAGATCGCGCGTGCTACGGCGGTGAGCGCGGAGCCAGGGCTGTCGCCTTCGGTGGTGGCCACGAGCGCCGACGAGACAGTGGGGCCCGAGAAGGGCGTGAAGGTGACGATGAACGGCGAAAGCTTCCAGCTCGGCCACGGCTCGGTGGTGATCGCCGCTATAACGAGCTGCACCAACACCTCCAACCCATCGGTCATGCTCGGCGCGGGGCTCCTCGCGCGCAATGCGGTGGCGCGCGGGCTGCGCACCAAGCCGTGGGTGAAGACGAGTCTCGCACCCGGCTCGAAGGTGGTTACCGACTACTACGCGAAGGCGGGAGTGATGGAGCCGCTCGAGAAGCTTGGCTTTTACCTCGCGGGCTACGGCTGCACCACCTGCATCGGGAACTCCGGTCCGCTCAACGGGCCCATTGCCGATGCGATCGAGGAGAACAAGCTCGTGGTGGCGGCCGCGCTCTCGGGGAACCGCAACTTCGAGGGACGGATCAATCAGTTCACCCGCTTCAACTATCTCATGTCGCCGCCGCTGGTCGTGGCTTACGCGCTGGCCGGACGGATGGACATCGATCTGATGACCGAGCCGCTCGGCGTCGGGACCGATGGTCCCGT
Source organism: Gemmatimonadaceae bacterium (assembly GCA_035700125.1). Lineage (GTDB taxonomy): Bacteria > Gemmatimonadota > Gemmatimonadetes > Gemmatimonadales > Gemmatimonadaceae > JADGGM01. The sequence continues at coordinate 4,010 of DASSOX010000303.1, read as the reverse complement.
CTTCCTGCGCGACATCTGGCCCACACCCAAGGAAGTGGCCGACACCATCGTGTCGTCGGTCAAGAGCGAGATGTTCACGAAGCAGTATGCGAACGTCTTCGAGGGTGACGAGCGCTGGAAGTCGCTCGACGTACCGACGGGCGACCTGTATACATGGTCGGAGAGCTCCACGTACGTGAAGAACCCGCCCTTCTTCCAGGGAATGACCGCCGAGCCGCCCGGCGTGCAGCCCATCGACGGGGCGCGCGTGCTGGCAATGCTCGGCGACTCGATCACCACCGACCACATCTCGCCCGCGGGATCGATTCCCGCGTCGAGCCCCGCTGGGAAGTGGCTCATCGAGCAGGGGGTGTCAACGAAGGACTTCAACTCGTACGGCTCGCGCCGCGGGAACCACGAGGTGATGATGCGCGGTACCTTCGCCAACATTCGCCTGCGCAACGAGCTCGCGCCGGGAACCGAAGGCGGTTGGACGGCCACGAAGCCGGGTGGCGATCCGGTGACGATCTTCGACGCATCCATGGACTACCAGAAGGCCGGCACTCCGCTCCTGGTGATCGCCGGGAAGGAGTACGGCACCGGCTCCTCGCGCGACTGGGCGGCCAAGGGCACGCTGTTGCTCGGAGCGCGCGCGGTGATCGCCGAGTCGTTCGAGCGGATTCACCGCTCGAACCTGGTGGGGATGGGCGTTCTCCCTCTGGAGTTCGCCGACGGCGCCACCCGTCAGTCGCTCGGCCTCACCGGCTTCGAGACGTACGACATCGAAGGAATGGACGACTCGATGCCCCCGCGCGCACGGCTCACCGTTCGCGCGAAGGATGCCTCGGGTAAGGAGAAGACCTTCGACGTGATCTCCCGCGTCGACACGCCCGAGGAAGCCACCTACTACAAGCACGGCGGGATATTGCAGTACGTGCTGAGGCAGTTGGCGCGGTAAACGACGTCATACCAGCGCGAGCGGGGATCCATGTTGCTCGACCAAACATGGATCCCCGCTCGTGCTGGTGTGACCCGTTGGGCGTGCAGCTCGTGCGTTCTGTTTTCTATTTCTGCTCCTCGCTTTCTCCTCTCTCGCCTCCCTACTTCAGCGCCCTCGCGATGTACCACGTCCGGTAGGCGGCCGTGCCAAGGGCGCCAACTCCTATGAGAACTATGGCGGCGAGAAGCACGGTGCCCGGACGCCAGCCGAATGCGGTCGTCAGGGCACCATCGAGCAGCGCAGCGAGGGCCAGGAGCACAAGGCGTTCGGCGCGCTGCATCACGCCGCTCCTGCAGTCCACGCCCACCACGGCACCCTTCGCGCGCGCGTAGCTCACCATGAGAGAGGCACCGAGCGCGAGAGCCGTGGCGAGCACCGCCCACATCGAAGGGGCGAAGTAGACCGCCAGCCCCATGAAGGCGAAGGTCTCGGCGAAGCGATCGAGCATCGAGTCGAGAAACTCACCGTACGGCGACGACAGGCCGCGCGCGCGGGCGATGCGGCCGTCGAAGATGTCGCAGAGCCCTCCGATGAGTATCAGCCAGCCGGCGACGGCGAGCGACCCTCGCACGAAGGCGATGCCGGCGAAGAGGCCGAAGAACATCCCCGCAAAATTGAAAACATCGGGGGAGATCCTCAGCGCAACGAGCGCTCGCTCGATCGGAGAGATGAGCCACATCAGCCAGTCACGCACCCAGTAGCCGAGCAGGATGGTCGTGGGGCGACGAGCGACGTCGGCGTCCATGGGACGGTTCCGCGCCACGAGCGCGAAGACGGGCATCGTGAGTACCACCCCGGCCGCGATGACCAGGGCAATCAGCGTTACTGAATTCATATGGGATCGCGGCGTTGGGGGCGCGTGCGGAGGTAGCGGAGGGCCTTGGGCCAGAGGAAGATTAACGGCCAGCGGCGCTCGCGCTCCGTGAGCTCCACGTGCACGCCGCTCCTCCGCTCGAGCTTTCGCAGAAGATAGTCCTGCCAGTCGTCGTAGAGCGCCATGTACTTGAGCCAGCGAAGCGTGGCCCGGAGCTTACTCCGCCTGAAGTAGAGCCCCACCCGGAGCCGCCCCAGCGCTCCAGGAGCGGCCGGATCGGTGTAGACTTTCCCCTCGCGGGTAAGTATCCTTTCCTCGGCCAGAGACCGGAGCAGTTCGGCATACATACGGACCATGGTTTCCCGCTGCGCGGAGAGGAGCGCCCTTATGCGTTCCGGGCCCTCGGGCCGGACCTCTGCCCCAAAGGAGGTCTCGAGGAGGACACGACAATAAGTGTCCACGTCGAACCGCGCGGGGAGATAGGCACGCCCCCAGTCGAACGTGCGGGCGCGTGCTTCCAACAAAGAATCGACGACGATGTCCCGCACCTGGGCGTCGCGCGTCCACACGAGTTGCGCATGCTGGAACAGGCGGCCCTGGGTGAAGTGATCGCGCGCACGCGCGGAACAGGCGCGGCGGAAATCCCGAACGGAGAGAATGGCGCACTTCGCCGCGAGCGGCGGGGTGACTTCGCTATCGGTAATGGCTACCACGTTCGGAGCGAGCACCCTGTTGAGCCGGGCCGCCTTCGCTGCAGGGTAGCTGGTGCCCACCTCCTCAGCGAGCGAGCGGTAGGCCGCCAGGTAGTCATCCACGACCACGAAGAAGTCGTGCGCGCTCTCCGGCCTCGCGCCGGAGTTCTGCGCGTGAGAGCCGTAGTGGATGATCGCCGCCGTAGATGCACCGAAGCTGCGCGCCAGGAATTCGGCCAGCTCCGTGGTGGTGGGCGAGGGCGGCGAGTCGAGGCCGGCTGCCAGCGCGCCTCGCAGCGCCGGGTCGGTCATGGGCTGCCGACTACGCGTCACTCTGGCTCCCCGTTCCGGATTGACCATCGAGCTCGGCCAGCATCGCTGCCATGCGCTGGCGGAGCGAGTCGATGAACGCGTCCACCGTGTCTTCGTCCGATCCGCGAGGTGGAGGCGTGATGGCGTCGGAGATGGCGATGCGTACGTCGAGGTTGGCGAAGTTCGCGAGGCCGTCGGCGAATGTTCTCGCGTTCACCATCCCGTGCACCGCGACGCAGTATACGGGACGTTCGGCGCGCGAGAGGAATATCCGCAGCCCGTTCCGCATGAAGCGTCCCAGCCCGCCGTCTCTGCTCCGATGCCCCTCGGGAAAGATCAGCAGCGACTGCTCACCCCGCGCGACCTGCTCCGCCGCATCGGTGAGCGCGGCGAGCTCGGCGCGAGAGAGCGCCCGCTTCTGCGAGAGAAAGGGATACCGGGCCAGGCGCGCGAGCGGAGAGATTCCGGGTACGCCCCACTGGTACCGGTCGCGTGTGGGTATGAGCGGGTACGGCCCCGGCACCAGCCGCAGGCCGATGGGTATATCGAGGACTGACTGGTGATTCATCACCACTATGCAGCTCTCGGGCGGTATGCTTCCCCGCACCGAAACCCGTACGTTGGCGATGCCGCGTGCCATGACGAGCGTGGACCGCGCATGAAAGCGGAGCCAGGCACGCACCATCCGCCGGCGTCTGGCGGGGAAGAGCCAGATGGCGGGCCAGAGGAGTACTCGCTGGCCGAGGCCGATGGCGAGTACCATATAGATTGTGAATGCGAAGAGGAAAGCGCTGCTACGCATCACGCGCACGGCTCGCCCCATTCGGCCGACTCCGCCTGCGTGAGATATCGAAAGGTCAGTGCTGTAGGGACTCAATCGGAGGTCACCCCATGGCAACACGAGTCGAAGCGCAGACGAGCATGAGCGTCTCCGACTACGATTACAGTAGCTTTTTTTATTCGTCGAGCGACGATCCGTTCGCGATACTCGACCCGTACAGTGAATGGTATACGCGAGCGCTGCGGACGGGCTACTACCTGTTCCAGCAGCCGATGTCCACGCCGCCCGAGAGCAGGATCGAGGTCACGGAAGGGCTGCATCACGAGCATATAAAGCTTCTCAATCTAGCGTCATATAACTACCTCGGTCTCTCCAACAGGGCCGAGGTCATCCAGGCGGCCAAGGCAGCGCTCGACCAGTACGGTCTGGGTG
>DASSOX010000302.1:0-11992 GCA_035700125.1 Gemmatimonadaceae bacterium | reverse complement strand
CGCTACATTCTTCGCTGATCAGTCGCCAGCCGACGATGACTGGCTGCTCGCGCTCCGGCGCGCAGCTCCGCGCGCCTCTCCGCCCTTGCGCCCGATCGCCGACATGTGCTCGCGATCGCGGCTCACGGCCTGGCCGCCCTTGCGGCCCGCCTGACGCGCCTCCTCGGCGGAGAACTCGTGTGCCGTCCCCTGCGCGTGCGCCGCCCGGCCACCCTTGCTTGCGATCTCGCGCTGCTTGGCCGAATCCATAGCGGCGAATCCACGGTTACTCCGTCCTTCTCTGTTGCTGGGCATCTGCGGCACTCCTTTTCATTTGTGGTTGTTCCTGACCGACCGGCCGCACGCCCACCGGACGAAGCGAGGAGACTTCGGAGCGGGAGCGCCGCGGCAACCGCGATCGGCGCTCTCAGCACGCGTGCAATGCTCAGGCCACCACAATATACGGGAGTCAGGTACGCGCGTACACTACTACCCCTTCGAACCGTACGAGTAGTACGAGGCCGAGTAGCCATACTGGTCGTACAGCGGGACCTGTGCCTTCGGGTCGTTCAGCACCACTCCCAGCACCCGGGCATCCACGTCCTCCAGCTGCTGGACCGCGAGCTGCGCCGCCTTCCGGTTCGTCGCGCCCGCGCGGACCACCATCAACGCGCCGTCGGCCATCGTCGCGAGTATCGCGGCATCCGCCACCGGAAGCACTGGTGGAGAGTCGACCACTATGACGTCGAACGATTCCGCGAAGCGAGCCAGCAGGTTGCGCATCCGCGAGCTGCCCACGAGCTCCGAGGGGTCGGGCGGGAGCGCGCCGGCGGTGATGAGCGAGAGCCCCTCGATGTTGGTGCGCCGCCCCGCTCCGGCGACCATCCCATCCCCTGATAGCAGTTCGGTTAGCCCCGGCTCCCGCGGCACACGGAAGATCTCGTGCTGCGTGGGGCGACGAAGGTCGCAGTCCACCAGGAGGGTGCGCATCCCGTGCTGGGCGAACGTCGTCGCGAGATTGGCAGCCGTGGTGGACTTCCCGTCCTGCGTGAAGGGACTCGTCACCACGATGGTCCTGAGCTCACCCGCGGCACGCGAGAAGAGCAGCTTCGTGCGCAGCGTGCGATATGCCTCCGCACCGGCGGAGTGCACGTCGTTCACCGTCACCAGCGCGCCGGAGACCTGCGACCCGCTGGCGATGCGCCCGGGCATCCTCACCGTGCCGTGCCCGTTCTGCGCGACGGTCGTGACCTTCCTCAGCCGTCCCAGGCCAGTCCGCTGGTCGAACTTGGGGATGACCGCCAGCCCCGGGAGTCGCAGCGATGCTTCGACGTCGTCACGTCCGCGGATCGAGGTGTTGAGGTGCTCGAGCACGAGCGCCACGCCGACCCCCGAGAAGAGCCCCAGCAATATCCCGAAGACCACCTTCCGGCTAGCTGGGATCCCGACGGGCGATTTCGGACGGGTGGCCAGATCCACTATGTCGATCTGCCCCACCTCCGCCGCCTCCGCGAGCCGTGCCTTCTGGTACTCGTCGCGCAGCTGGTCGGCGATCTTCCTGTACGACTCCTCGCGCTCCAGAAGCACCGCCTCCTCGGCGTCGGTAGCCGGGATCTGAACGAGGGTGGCCGTGTTCTGTGCCTGCATCTTCGAGAGCGAAGCGCGGCGGTCGTCGAGCACGCTCACGATCTGGGTGACCGTGCGCTCCAGCCGGTCGGATCCGGCCGCAATCAGCGCGTCTATCCGCTGCACGTCCGGGTTGGTCGCCGAGCGGGCCCACTGCCCGGTCGTGAGTGAGTCGCGCGTCGCCTGGAGGCGCTGAAGCTGTTGATAGAGATCCATCACCACCGGGCTCGCGTTGGCGCCCTGCGCCGAGAGTAGCGCGCCGAGCTCCTGGAGACTCCCCTTCTGATTCCCGCTCTTCAACTCCTGGGCAATGGAGGCGTACAGGCGCCGCTGGCTGTCCAGCTCCGACTGCTGCTGCTGGATCCCGGCGAGATCGCTGCGCTCCACGGTGAACTTCTCGCGGGCGCTGAACGATCTCTGCTGGCTGCGGAACCTGCTGACAGCAAGGCGCGCATCGGAGAGAAGCGAATCGTTCTCCTCGAGCTGCGTCTCGATGAACTGCCGGCGCAGGCGCGCCTCCTGGGCGGCGTCCTCGATGCTCGACTGCTTGAACGTCTGCACGAGGGTGTTGATGATGCTCTGCGCCCGCTCAGGATCGGTGGAATTGTACGAGACGTCGATGACGTTGGTCTCCTCGCGCGGCTTGGCCTGGATGGATTTCGCGAGACTCTCCACGGCGTCCACACGGTGCAGCACCTTGAGCGAGCCGCTGCTCGAGCTCGGCCGCGCCGAGATGGCGAAGTGCACGCCGGCCAGGTCGAGCGGCTCTCCGTAGGCGGCCGTGGCACGCTCGCCGCCCTCCGCGACGGCGGTCACATCGTGCGCGCCGAAGGTGAGGGTGATCGTGGTTCCGAGCGCTGCCGTCTCCTCCGGCTTGCCGGGGATCGTGAAGTCGGTGACGAGCCGCGTCGGAAAATCCTCGGTGCGCACCCGAAGCTCGGGCATGCTGTCCACCACCCCGCCCACGACGGCTCGGCTGGTGAGGATCGCGATCTGCGAGAGGAGCGGGTCCGCGGTGAGGAGCGGCCTGGTCTCGCTCTGCCCTGTGAGACCGCTGGTGAGTCGCTGCCGGTTCTCGGTCAGCCGTATCGTACCGGTCGCCTGGTAGATCGGCTTGGCCTTGAGTGCCATGTATGCAGCACCGCCCGCTCCGAGCGACGCGAACGCCAGGATCCACCAGATGCGCCGGCGCAGGATGGCGAGAATCTGACGCAGGTCGAGCGGCGCCAGCGTCATCTCGCTCTCTGATCGGCTCTGGGGCCACTGCCCGATCGGGGCGGTACGCACCGTGGGTATACCGCCTCTGCTGGGGGGTGGCAGATAGTCAGGCATTTTTCATCAACGGAAAGTTGGGTTCCCTCGCCGGTTCCGTGCGCCCGCGGCGCAAGCCGGTGGCAGGGCCGTATGGACGTGCTTCGGCCGCAATCTCATTAGCACTCCGCGACTCCCCTTCATCCATTACGGACGCCCCGTCCTGAACGAGGTCGATCTGCGGCACGGAGTACTCCGGCACGAGCGCATGCAGCGCCAGGGCGATGGGTCCCCATTCGCCGCGCGCCGCGGCTGCAAGGAGGCGCGCCACGCCATCGCGGATGGCGGCACCATCGACCTCGTCCGTCTGCACCAGATCTATCTTCTCGACACCGCTCGCCACGGTGTGCTCCACCGCCGACATCAGCTCCTCGTGCAGCTTCTCCCCGGGACGCAGCCCGGTGAAGGAGATCGGCACGTCTCTGTACGGCTCGAGGCCGGAGAGGCGCACCAGATTCTCCGCCAGATCGAGGATCCTGATCTGCTCGCCCATGTCGAGCATGGCGATCCGTCCGGCCGCGCTGGGTAGCGCGGCCGCGTGGAGGACGAGCTGGGCCGCCTCGGGGAGCGTCATGAAGTAGCGCCGCACATCCGGGTGCGTCACGGTGAGCGGTCCGCCGCGCGCGAGCTGCTTCCGGAAGAGCGGAACCACGCTACCCTCGCTCCCGAGCACGTTGCCGAAGCGCACAGCGCGGAACTCGGTCCTCGACGACCTGAGCGAGGGCCAGCCAAGAACGATCCGCTCCGCCACCCGCTTGGTGGCACCCATCACGCTCGACGGACGCACCGCCTTGTCGGTGGATATGAGCACGAACTTGCTCGCCCCGCAGCGCGCCGCGCACTCGGCGACCTGCAAGGTGCCGAGCACGTTGTTGCGCACAGCCTCGGCCGCGTTCGCCTCCATCATCGGCACGTGCTTGTACGCCGCCGCGTGATACACGTGGTCGGGGCGGTGCCTCTCGAAGATCCGGGTCAGCGCATCGCGGTTGGTGATGTCCGCCACGATCGGAACCGTGGTGATCTCCGGATGCGTGCGCTCGAGCTCCAGGTGCACGAAGTAGAGCGGGCTCTCGGCCTGCTCCACGAGGATGATTCGCGAAGGACCCACGCGCGCGATCTGACGCGCGAGCTCGGAGCCCACCGATCCGGCGCCGCCGGTGATGAGCACCACGCTTCCAGCCAGGTCGCGAGCCACGAGATCCGTATCGAAGGCCACCGGCTCGCGCACGAGGAGATGCTCGAGCTCCACCTCGGCCAGCTCGCCGCTGCGCGCGCTCCCCTGGAGCATCTCGCGCATCGACGGAAGTCGCTTGAACTCCACCTTGGTGGCGAGGCAGAGATCCACGATCCGTCGCAGCTCCGCGGGTGTGGCGCGCGGGATCGCGATCACCACCAGCTGTGCCCCGAAGCGCTGCACCGCTTCGGCGAGCAGACTCACCGGACCCACCACCGGAACGCCGTGGAGCGACATCGACCACTTGTCGTGGTCGTCGTCGAGGATGGCGACCGGACGCAGCTCCAGGCCAACCCCGTCTCCGTGCGCGAGCTGCCGGAGGAGTCGCTCGGCGGCGGCGCCGGCGCCGATCACGAGAGTGGGGCGACGCTCGCCCGCTTGGCGCCTGGCGAACCACTCGCGCGCGGAACGCACCGCGAGCCGGGAGCCGCCGGCCAGGAGGAAGGTGAGCATCGCCTCCATGAGCACCACCGACCGCGGGACGGGGCCGAGGCGGCTCCCGACGAGGAGCGCGAGAACGAAGATCACCGTGCCCAAGGCAACCGACTTCGCCAGAGCGATGAGGTCGCGGTGGCCGAAGTGGCGCCAGAAGCCGCGATGCAGACCGTAGACGGCGAACGACGCCAGCCGGATGATCACGAGAGGCATCACCGTCAACTCGAACGCCTTCACCGCATCGGGCGGCACCGGTCCGTCGAACCGAAGGAGGAATGCCACGGCGTAGGCCACCGCTACGAGAAACGCGTGACCGGCCAGGATGAGCGGGCGGCGATGGCGAACCAACACTGGAGGCATCATGCGCGTGCGCGCTCCGATACGAGCATGGATATCGCTCTACGCGACGATGGTCGAGCGTCTGAGAGCAGTCGAATCACCGTCGCCGGAGCGCCGGCCAGCCACGAGCCCGATGGTGGACAGAACCACGAGAAGATCCGTCCATGGGGTAGCGATCTTCGCGTACTCCAGGTTCAGGTGGATCTTCTCGGGCATGATCTCTTCGATGTAGCAGCGCTCGGGATCGGGCGCGTGCGCGAGCTCCGAGGCCTCGTCGCGGAAGCGGATGGAGGCCGGGTCGGTAATCCCGGGAACCAGCTCGAGCACCGCGCGCTGCGCGTCGGTGTAGAGCGCCACGAAGCGCGGCACCTCGGGCCTCGGGCCCACGAGACTCATCTCGCCGCGCAGCACGTTGAAGAGCTGCGGAAGCTCATCGAGCTTGAGCCGGCGCAGCCAGCGCCCCACCCGAGTGATGCGCGGATCGGCGCCCACCGTGAGCTGGGCGCCTCTGCGCTCGGCGTCAGCCATCATAGTGCGGAACTTCCACATGCGAAAGCGCGCGCCTCGCAGACCTACCCGCTCCTGCGCGAACAACACCGAGCCGCCCCCCGCAATCCACCCATCGACTGTGATCGCGATTCCCACGAGAACGAATAGCGGAGCTAGCACGACGAGCCCGACCAGGGAGCCACACACATCCATGACCCGCTTGGTGCGCGTCATCGTCTGTGACTGTCCACTACATCGAGGACGGCGCCTATAACATCATCGACTTCCGCGACGCCAAGCCGTGGGTTGAGTGGGATGCTCAGCATCCTCTCGAAGTTCGTGTACGCCACGGGGAAGTCATCGGGCACGTAGCCGTAGCGATCGCGGTAGTACGGGTGCGTGTGCACGGGTATGAAGTGCACGGACGTCCCGATGTTGCGCTTCGCGAGCTCGTCGATGAACTGATCGCGACTGATGGTGAGCGCCTCGGTGTTGAGACGCAGCACGTAGAGGTGCCAGGCGTGGTGCACGTCACCGCGCTCCACGGGGATCTCGAGAGCAGACTCGGGGGCGAAGGCACGGTCGTAGGCGGCCACTACCTCCCGGCGGCGCTGATCGAAGCACTCGAGCTTCCGGAGCTGGGCGAGCCCCATGCTCGCCTGGATGTCGGTCATGTTGTACTTGAAGCCAGGCGCCTGGATCTCGTAGCGCCAGCTCCCGCCCTTCTCGTAGCGACGGAGGGCATCGCGCGTCATCCCGTGCAGCGAGACCGGACGCGCGCGCTCCACGAACTCGGCGCTCCCCGTGAGCATCCCACCCTCGCCAGTGGTGAGGTTCTTCGTGGCGTAGAAGCTGAACGCCGTGGGGTTGGTCCCCGAGCCGATCATACGGCCGCGGTACCAGGCCGGCAGCGAGTGGGCCGCGTCCTCGACCACCGTGATCCCGCGGGAGCGGGCAATGTCCTCGATCGGGTCCATGTTGGCGGGGTGACCGGCGTAGTGAACCACGATGATCGCCTTCGTCCGCGGCGTGATCGCCCGCTCGACGCAGCGGGGGTCGATGTTGAGCGTATCGGGCTCCACATCCACCAGGACCGGCCGCGCTCCCACGTGCTCGATCACATTCACCGTGGCGGCGAAGGTCATGGTGGTGGTGATGACCTCGTCGCCCGGGCCGATCCCGAGTGTCACGAGGGCAGTGTGCAGACCGGCCGTGCACGAGTTGAGGGCGAGCGCACCGCGAGCACCCACGTACTCCGCGAAGGCACACTCGAAGCGATGCGTCTTGGGACCCGTGGTCAGCCAGTCGGAGCGGAGAGCATCGATCACCTCTGCCACCTCCTCTTCCCCTATCGACGGCGGGGAGAAGGGGAGGTAGGTGGCGCGAGGAGTGTAGACGCCCGCAGCGGGGGCGAAGGCGCGCGCGCGGGAAGTCTCGCGGTAGAGCGCGATCGCCGCGGGGCGATCGGTGCGGGTTCTACGTAGATATACCGTGGACTGCGCGTGGATCGCTGTCCTAATGGGTATGTCGGATTCGTCAGCGGCTACGTTATCGGCTACTCTCTCTCTTACCTCGGACGACATCTGTCGGCTCCGCCTCTCGTCTCGAGCGAGCAGGAGCTATCGACGCGACCGCTCTCCCCACCCAGACATTAGAATTTTCCAACCTTCGAGCTGCGGGTACCATACGCTCCCGTCGCTGAGGCTTCAACAGGGGCGGAAGCAGGGGTTGTGCCTGAATTAAGGGGCTTAACTCGGCTCTGAGCGGCGTGCTGCGGCCGTTTCTCCACGTTGGCAACACAAGTGTTGTGGATGCTCCGCATCAATGAGGCGGCCGCGCCAGCCATGTGCCAAAGGATCCATTCGCCGAAGGAGTCGCGCGGTGCATAGCGGAGCAACGTGTCACGCGCTTCTGACGGGAGCGCGGCACGATCTTGCGCGACGGTGTCTACCGCGAAGTGGGGACGGCGGCCGGCGCGCCACGAACGGACTTTCGCCGCAGCACTACGAAGTCCAGGATGCCTTTGAGGAAGCCGAGGCCGTAGCTGAAATGCAGAACCGGGATCGCCGCGCAGAACGCGAGCGCGACGCGGATGCCCTGCCGCGCGGCCACCGGTAGCGCGCTGGCTGCGACGGCGACTAGATACGCCGCCGCGATCAGCGCGAGACCCGGAGCGGTGCGTGGCCACGCGATCGCCGATATGGCCGATGCGAGCAGCGCCAGCACGAAGGCGGGTGGGACCAGCTGCCGCCAGGTGAAGACTCCTCCCACCTTTCGCGCCACCAGCGGCTTGAAGTAGCCGTACTGGTAGTACATCCGCCAGAGCTTCCCGAGCGAGTCGCGCGCATGATAACGCGACACCACGTCGGGAACGAGCAGTATGCGACCGCCGGAGCGGATGAGGCGGATGTTCAGCTCGTCGTCCTGGTTGCGGATGAGGTCCTCATCGAAGAGGCCGATGCGATCGAAGACCTCACGGCGGTAGCAGCCGAACGGGACGGTGTCCACCCAGCGCGGCTGGGTGGTGCCGATGCGGAAGTGCGCGTTCCCCACGCCGATGGGGTGCGCCATCGCGATCGCGATCGCGCGTGCGACGACACCGGGCCCTCCCGGCTCAGTGGTGAGGATGCCGCCGACGTTGTCCGCGCCGCTCTCCTCCAGCGCTCGCACCAGCCGGCTGATGTAGTGCGGAGGCGAGGAGTTGTGCGCGCCGATGGGCATGATGATGTCGCCGCGGCTGCCGACCACGCCGATGTTCAGCGCGTTGGGCGTGACTCTCCCAGGATTGTCGAGCACGCGGACTACCGGGTATCGCACGGAGTATTCGGCGAGCACGTCGCGCGTGCCGTCGTCGCTCATTCCATCCACCACGAGTATCTCGAGGCGATCGTGCGGGTAGTCCATGGCGAGGAGCGCATCGAGGCAGGGGCCTATGTAGCGGCGCTCGTTGCGACAGGGCACCACCACCGAGACGAGTGGCAGCTCGCTCATCGCGCGGCCGCTGCATCGAGGCCCGCTCGCTCACGCTCGTCGGCCGAGAGGTCGCAGCGCACCGCCTTGAACTTCCCGTTCGCCTCGCGCGGGATGCTCTCGAGCGACTCGAACACCACATCCACGTCGCCGAGCCGCTGGTGGAGGCGGTGCGTGATCTCCCGCTCGGCGGCCGCGGTGAAGCCGGGAGCCGGGACGTAGCGGATGCGGAGCCGCTCGAGCGTCTCCTGGATGATCTGCGCCTGGTGAATCGGGAGCCCGTAGAGGATGGGGTTGAGCCAGTACACGCGTCTGCCGTCGCGCGCGATGATGAGATCGTTCGTGCGCCCCTCGATGTGCGAGAGGATCGGCAGCGTACGACCACAATCGCAGCGCTCGCGCGTGGCGCGCGCACCGCGGTCGCCGACGGCGAAGCGAACGAGCGGCATGTCGGCGTTCAGAAGCCCGGTGCACACCAATCTTCCCGCCGCACCGACGGGTGCCGGAGCGTCGTCGTCGTCGTCGAGAATCTCCACCTTTCCCACTTCGGGCCAGAGGTGGAGCGCTCCAGCGGAACACTCCCCCGCGCCGGCCACCAGCTCCGCCATCCCGTACGTCTCCTGCACCGGGCAGCCGAACACCTCGCGGATGACCTCGCGCTGCCAGGAGAAGACCGGCTCCGCGTTGGTGATGACCACGCGCAGCCCATCGACACGGAGTCCCAGCTTCGCCGCCTCGGTGGCGAGTGCGGCGGCGGTGGACGCGTAGGTGACGAGATGCGTCGCTCGTCGCGACTGGATCGCTCCGATGAGCGCGGCCGCGTTGCGTGCGCTCACGTGGCTGGAGGAGACGTAGAGCTGCTTCATCGGTGCGTTCCACACCCAGAAGGGCGGGCGCGTGCGACCCGGCGGGATCACCGGCTGCCCGCCCATCATCACCCACGCGTCGTGTCGGCTCACTCCGTACCAGCCGCGGGTGCGCTGCTCGTAGAGCGCGAACCAGGCGCGCACCGTTTCGCGAGTGAGCCAGAGATCGAGCGGTGTACCGGTGGTTCCACTCGTCCGCTCGTGATACATCCGCCGCTCATCCATGTCGTCGGCGAGGAAGGCGCGCGGATCGGCACGGACGGTTTCCTTCGCAAGGACGGGCCAGTGCTCCAGGTACTCGGGGCTGCGGCGATCACCGGCTCGGCGCCGCTTCTCCCACTCCGCCCTGTAGTACGGGACGCGCGTGGCGGCGCGGTGCAGCACGCGCGTGATGCGCTCGTCCAGAAAAGACTGCCATTGTGCGGGATTCCAGCTCTCGCGCTCCGCGGCTTCGGCTATCAGCCGCTCCGTTTCGGGGCCGTAGCGCCAGGAGCGGAGGTACCAGCCCCTCGCACCCGCCGCAAACGAACGAAGCGGCATGGGCATCCGGTGGTAGAGCCCTAGTAAAGACATTTCCTGCGAACGCTCTCCACTATGTCAGGTTGACGTCGTGCCATGGCACGTTACAGTCGCACCGAGGCAACCGCAAGACAGCCTCCGAGCGTGTGCTGTAACATATTGTACCGCATACAATAACGACATCTGGCGACGCGCGGCGGCGAGTTACCTCCGCGGTCGCTGACATGTCTAATTGACGTCCACAATTGCTGGCAGGATCGCACGCCCCACAGGGCGCCGCGACAAGGGCAAACCCGGCGAAAGCCGGCGACGCAAAGCCTCGAAGCTAAAGCGCTGAAGCACCGCGCCATGCTGGTCGGGCCGCCGAACGGAACCGCAACCGGGGGTGTCGTATGCAGCTCCTTCACCGGGTTGTCACGTCGGCTGGTCTCCTTCTCGCTCTCTCGGCAGTCGCTTGCATAGATACTGCCGCCCCCACCATGGATGAGCCGCAACGAGTAGTAGCGGCCATCACTATCCAGCCGGCCGAAGCGAAGACCAACGTCGGCAAGCGAATTCCCCTCGGCGTGGTCGCGTTCGACCAGGCGGGACACGAGCTGGAAAACCAGGATATAGTTTGGAAGAGCGCCGATACATCCATCGCCACCGTCTCCGAGGAAGGAGAGGTGACGGCACGGCGCGTTGGCTCGACCGTCATCACCGCTTCCGATGGCAGCAAGACAGGAACAGCTACCCTCACCGTGCTCGCACCCGAGGTGGCATCCGTCGCGCTCTCCCCTGCGAGCGCGGCTCTCCTCGCCGGCGACACCGCGCGCTTCGCGGCGCAGCCACACGACGATGAAGCGCAACCCATCGGTGGTCGCAGCGTGAAGTGGAGCGTCGCCAACCCGGCGATCGCCACCGTAGCGGGAGGCGTGCTCGTCGGACTCGCCGCCGGCAACACCATCGTCATCGCCACCGTGGATGGAGTCAGCGACTCCGCCGTCGTCGAGATCTCCGCGCGCCCCGTGTCGAGCGTGAGCGTAGTTCCCGGTACCGTCACGCTTACGAGCGGGAAAAGCGCGAAGCTCGGCACCACTGTTCTCGACGATCGCGGCAACTCGGTCGACGAAAAGACAGTGACCTGGTCGAGCGACAACGAGAAGGTTGCCGCCGTGTCGTCCGATGGTACGGTGAGCGCTCTCTCGACTGGTACGGCGACGATCACCGCCATCGCGACGGGCAAGGGAAGCAGTGGAAAGGGGAAGGTCGGAAAGGGACAGGTGAAGGTGACTACGGGGACGGCTCCCGTCGCGAGCGTGACGGTGACGCCCACCGCGGACACGCTAATCATCAGCTCGACCGTACAGCTCACCGCCATAGCGAAGGACTCCGATGGCACGGCGCTCGGCGGGCGTACCGTCACCTGGTCGAGCAGCAACAGCGCGGCGGCCACCGTCTCGTCCTCGGGAGTCGTCAGCGGCCTGGCGCCGGGGAAGACGACGATCAAGGCGACGATCGAAGATATAAGCGGAGCGGCCTCCATCACCGTCACGCTTCCGCCAGTTGCTTCGGTGAGCGTGAGTCCATCGAGCGCAGGGGTGAACGTGGGGAAGAGCGCGACGCTTTCGGCTACCACGCTCGACGCCAATGGAAAGACGCTCACCGGGCGCACGATTACCTGGTCGAGCGGGAAGAGCTCGGTGGCCACGGTGACATCGTCCGGCGCAGTCACGGGCGTCGCCGTGGGGAGCGCGTGGATCTACGCGGCGAGCGAAGGAGAGCGCGACTCGGCGGCAATATCGGTCACGCTTCCGGCTGTGGCCAGCGTTGGCGTCTCACCGAGCTCGGTGAGTCTTGTCGCCGGTGACACGAAGACGCTCTTCGCGACGCTGAAGGACGCGTCGGGTACGACGCTAACGGGGCGCACGATCACCTGGATCTCGAGTGACAAGTCGGTGGCCACCGTGTCCTCCTCGGGTCTCGTGACCGCGGTCGCGGCAGGTACGGCCACCGTGACCGCCACCAGCGAAGGGAAGAGCGGCACATCGAGCATTACCGTGACCGCACCCGAGCCCTCCGCCAGCGATCCGCCCGCGACGAACGATCCGGCACCGAGCGATGGTACGGATGGTGGCACGCACAGCGGGATTTTCGTCTCGCCCTCGGGTTCCTCGAGCGCGAGCGGCACCGAGTCGTCTCCCATGAGCCTCTCGGCCGCGCTCTCCGGTGCGGGCGGCAAGGT
>DASSOX010000301.1:0-34460 GCA_035700125.1 Gemmatimonadaceae bacterium | reverse complement strand
CCTGCTCGTACACGCCGGCGGATCCGAGGCTCGCGGGATGCTCGGGATTCCCTTCCACCTTGGTGGGCCGCCCCTCGTGGCTCTCTACCAGGAGTCCGGTGGCGTAGCCTCCCACCACCATAGAGGTGGCGTAATGCTGCGGAATTCCGGGCGTGAGCTCGGGCACCTGCCGACCGTACGGCAGAATCTTCTCGGCCGGTGCGCGCGTGCACGCGCCGAGTCCCGCGAGCGCGGTGCTCGCACCGAGGAGTTTCATGAAGGTGCGGCGCGACATTCCCCCAGGAGGCTCGTCCACGCCCGGGGGAAACTCGCGGAGCGCGTCCTCTCGGAGGCCCGCGGCACCGAGCAGTTCCGCGAGCGAGCGCCAGTATCCGTGTCTCAGCTCATCGCTCATCGGTCACCTGTGGCATGCTGTGCAGTCGGTCATGCGACGCACGTGATAGCGTTGCATCAGCTCGCGCCCCAGCGCCTCACGCGACACGCCAGCCGGTGGCTGCCAGCCCATCGCGGTAACCTGCGACGCGGGTCGCAGGTGCCTCGCCGGCTGGCGATGACAGTCGAGGCACCAACCCATCGTCAGAGGCTGCACCTGCACAGCCGTGCTCATGGTGTCTACACGGCCGTGACATTCTTCGCATCCCACTCCCTTCTTCACGTGGATGGCGTGATCGAAGTAGACGAAGCCGGGAAGCTGGTTCACGCGATTCCACTGGATCGGCGTCCCGCTGGCAAGGCTCTGACGTACGGGTGCGAACCACGGCCCATCGAGCCACACCTGCTTGTGGCAGGGTACGCAGGTCGCGGTGGATGGCATGCCCGCGGACGCCGCGCGCTCCACAGTGTAGTGGCAGTAGCGACAGTCTATCCGAAGCCCCCGGACGTGAATCTGGTGGCTGAAGGGGACGGGTTGGGAGATCGGCTGGAACTCCCCACGCTCGAGCGGCGTGCGAACCCAGCCCATGAGGAAGAGAGGCACGCCTACCATGGCGGCGATCGCGAGGACGATCGTCAGCCGCAGCCGCGTGGTCGCGCGTCGTGTGAAGAGCGAGGCCACCGGGCCTCACCACCCGGAAGCGGCCGTGCTCATCCCGCGAGCAGAGCGAGGCCGGTTTCCGGATCGATGGCGCGCTGCAACTGCGCGGGCGACTCGGTCAGTGACACTTCCAGCGTGGGGCGGACGTGGCCGCCGAGCAGGTGCCCGCCCATCGCCATCCCATCCGACTTGCCGATCACTACGTGGGCATGCAGCGCGGGGCCGCCTTCGGGGCTTATGGCCACGTTCCCTACGAGCGACACCACCTCCACCTGCTCCCGCACGGGAATGCGCTTGTACTCCTTGCGATCCCACTGGAAGTAGCCGAGCACCACATCGGCGAGAGCACCGATGCCGGTGAAGTGTGCACCTTCTATTCGGTGCTCCCGCGCGAACGCGAGGAGCGTTTCGTTCACCTCGTCGCCGGTATCGAAGACGAGCGCGTAGGTTACCAGCCCGTCCGTCTCATCCAGCCGTCGCGATCGCATCCGCCACCTCCCTCCTGTACCCATCGTCGTGCGTCCCGTTCTTCCGTGCGTGCAACATCCTGCTCGCGCTTCGCCAGGCGATCACACCGCCCACCAGCGTGGCAGCGGCCGCGGCCGCGGCTACGGCGAGTGCTCCCGCCCGTGGGCGCGAGAGCGCGCGCGGCTGGAGTCGTTGCATCACCGTTTCCGGTGGCTCGCCATTCAGCCGCACGTCGCGTCCTTCGTGCAGCGCCAACTGCAATACCTCCGCCATGTGCATGGCCTTCCGCCCGGTACCCTGCGCGATCTGCTCGCGGCAGCTGAATCCATCGCTGATCACGAGCGTGTCATCGGGTACCTCACGTACCTTCGGAAGAAGCACGCGCTCGCCGATCTGCTGCGAGAGCTCGTACTTGTCCTTCTCGAAGCCGAAGGAGCCGGCCATCCCGCAGCAGCCGGAGTTCAGCAGATCGAAATCCACGCCGAGCGCGTTCAACATGGTCGCGTCACCATCCATGGAGAGCACGCTCTTCTGGTGGCAATGTCCGTGGAGGATGGCGCGGCGCCTCAATTTCGGCGGCTGGAAGCTCTTCCCGCGCTTGCTCAGGTATTCGCCCAGGGTGAAGGTCTGCGCGCGGAGCCGCAGCGCATCCTGGTCGGTGGGGAAGAGGTTGTACATCTCGTCGCGGAACACGGAGATGCAGCTCGGCTCGAGTCCTACGACGGGAGTGCCGGCCTCTATCTCGCCATGCAGCGAAGTGAGAATGTGCCGGAGCCGCGCCTCGGCCATGTCGAGCATCCCGAAGTCGTAGAGCGGCCTGCCGCAGCAGAGCGGCTGCTCGGGGATGGTGACCTGCACTCCCGCGTGCTCCAGCACTTCGACCGCGGCACTCAGCGTGGATGGGAAGAAGTAGTTGTTGAAGGTGTCGGGCCAGAGAATCACTCGGTCGGTGGTTCCCTCGTTGTCTGGCGCTGCGCGGTCTCGGAACCAGCTCGTGAACGAGCGGTGCGCGAAGCGCGGGATCTGCCGCTCCTGCGCCATCCCCGCGGCCCACTTGGCCACCGACGAGAGACCCGGCGTCTGCGTGACGAAGTTCACCAGCTCGGGCGCCAGCATTGCCAGCCGCGACCAGCGATCTATGAGCCCGAATGCGTAGGCGTGTCTCGGGCGGATGCGACCCTCGTAGTAGTGCGAGAGAAACTCCGCCTTGTAGGTAGCCATGTCCACGTTCACCGGACAGTCGTGCTTGCACCCCTTGCAGGCGAGACAGAGATCGAGTGACTCCTTGACCGACTCGCTCTTCCATCCCTCCTTTACCGCTTCGCCGCGGAGCATCTCGAAGAGCATGTGTGCACGTCCGCGCGTGGCGTGCTTCTCCTCACGCAGCACCATGTAGCTCGGACACATTGTGCCACCCTCGTGACGCCGGCACTCGCCGACCCCTACGCAGCGCAGCGCTGCGCGCGCGAAGCTCCCGCGATCATCGGGGAAGCGGAAGTGCGTCTCCGGCTCCGCCGGGTTGTAGGAAGTGCCGAGCCGCAGCTGGCTGGTTCGCGAATTGGGGTCCACGACCTTGCCGGGATTCATCTTCCAGCGCGGATCCCAGATCTCCTTGAATTCCCTGAACGCCTCCACCAGCTCGTCGCCGAACATGATCGGGAGCAGATCGGCTCGCGCCTGCCCGTCGCCGTGCTCGCCGGAGAGAGATCCGCCGTACTTCCCGCATACCAGCTCCGCGGCGTCGTGCGTGAACTCGCGATACTTTCTGATGCCTTCCGCGGTGTAAAGATCGAAGGGGATCCGGCAGTGGATGCAACCCTGACCGAAGTGGCCGTAGAGCGACGGATGCAGATCGTAACGATCGAAGAGCGCACGCAGGTCGCGCAGGTAGGCTCCCACCTTGTCCACCGGCACCGCGGAATCTTCCCAGCCAGGCCAGCTGTCCGGCTCATCGGGAACGAACGCGGTCGCGCCGAGACCGTCTTCGCGCACCTTCCAGATCTTCGCCTCGTCTTCCGGGTCGTCGTAGAGCTTCATGGTGGGTGCGTTGCCCGAGCGCTTCAGCTTCTCCATCAGCGCGCCAGCCTTCGCCTTCGCATCCTCGCGACTGTCGCCGCCGAATTCCACGAGGAGCCACCCATTCCCGGGCGGGAGGAGCGAGAGGTCGCCCACGTCGAGCCCCTTTCGCTTCATGAAGTCCACGAGGAGATCGTCCATCCCTTCGAGCCCGATCGGCTTCGCTTCGCGGATCTGTGGAACATGATCGCCCGCGTCGTACACGCTCGGATAGCCCAGCACCAGGAGCGCGCGTGCCGCTGGATCGTGTATGAGCGTCACCGTCGCCTCCAGCACGGTCACGCATGTGCACTCGCTCCCTACCAGCGCGCGCGCGATGTTGAAGCCCCGCTCCGGGAGGAGCTCGGTGAGGTTGTATCCCGAAACGCGGCGCAGGATTCTGGGAAAGCGCTCGCGAATCAGGTCTGCGTAGCGATCGCGGAAGGCGCGCAGCGCGGAATAGATCTCCGCACGACGTCCGCCTTCGCGCAGTATCCTCTCGTATTCGTCATCGGTCGTCGCGCCAACCCGCATCCGCAGTCCATCATACGTGAGAATCTCGAGCTCCTCCACGTTCTCCGCGGTTCGCGCGCCGGGCCCGTAGAACTCCGCCATCACCGACCGCACGCCGCAGGAGTCGTTGCCGATCATCCCGCCCAGCGTGTTGTGGTCGTGCGTCGCCGGATCGGGCCCGAAGGTGAGGCCGTGCGGCTTCGCCGCGTTACGCAGATCGTCGAGCACCGTACCGGGCTCCACCCGAGCGCGCCGGTTGGCGGGATCCAGCTCCAGGACACGATTCACGTACTTCGATGCATCGATGACGACCGCTTCGTTGCAGCACTGACCGGCGAGACTGGTCCCGCCACCGCGAATCAGAATCGGGGCGTTGCGCTCGCGCGCCACCGCCACGGCCTCCACCAGATCTTCCACGTCGCGTGGTATCACCACGCCGATGGGGAGCTGCCGGTAATTCGATGCATCGGTGGCGTAGAGCGCGCGATCACCGTCGCCGAAGCGGACCTCGCCGCGGATGCGGCGCGAGAGCTCCTCGGCGAGAGCGCGCGCCTGGCGAGGCTCGCTCGCGACGGGATGACCGCGCCGACGCGCGGTGAGTGGTACCAGAGTCTCGATTGTCATCGTATCGCCTCATGCTCGCCGGCCTTCGCCGGCATCGAACGTGGCCATGGCATCGGCGTCGCGTGCTTCATCAGCGGACGGCGAAGCGCGCGGCATCGGCGCGCTTGAGCGTGAGACCCAGGCCCGCCCTGCTCGTGTCCGGTCGGAGAGCTCCGTGAACCGGCTCCAGTACGCCGTCGAACAGCATGCGCTCTATGCGCGCGTGGTCGTGGAAGTACTCCACGTGTCTGAGCGCTGGAAGCGCACACGCGGGATGTGCGTGCACGGATGGTGCCGTATGCGCCGAGAAGGGTAGCGAACGCGCCTCACAGAGCACGCCGGCTCGCATGAAGCCGGTGATTCCGGCGCATCGCGTGGCATCCGCCTGCAGCACGTCTACCGCTCCCGCGTCGAGCATGTGGCGGAAGTACCAGAGATCGTAGCCGTATTCGCCGGCGGCGATATCCATTCCGCCGGGCGCACGGTCGCGCAGCAGCCGCAATCCCTCGAGATCATCGGAAGTCACCGGTTCTTCGAACCAGCTCACGCCCGACTCGGCGAAGATGTCCGCGAATGCCAGCGCCTGCTTTCTGTCATACGCGCCGTTGGCATCCACGAACAACGCGGCATCCGCGCCGATGGCGTCGCGCGCCGCACGTACCCGCTCGGGGTCTGCGCTCGGATCGGTGCCGATCTTCATCTTTACGCGCGGGATACCCTGTCGCACCCAGCCGGCCAGCTGCTGGCAGAGTTGCCGTGTCGAGTAGGAGGTGAAGCCGCCGCTGCCGTACACCGGCGCTGCTTCACGCACGGCGCCCAAAAGCGAGACGAGCGGCAACCCGAGCAGGCGCGCCTTCAGGTCCCAGAGCGCTATGTCCACGGCGGCGATCGCGGACGATGCTATCCCAGGCCGCCCGAGGTTGCGAATGGAGCGGACCATGGCGCCCCATATCCCGTCTACGTCGAACGCCGATTTCCCGAGGGCGAGATCGGCAAGCGTGTGTTCGATCAGCGCTGCGGCCGCACGATCAGTGTAGCTGTAACCGAGCCCGGTCTCGTCGCCCGCGCTCGCTTCCACCAGAACCATCGTGGTGGAATTCCACGCGAACGTACCGTCGGACTCGGGGTGGTCAGTTGGAATTGTGTAGACCGAGACTGTGAGCCGACTGATGCTCACACTCTCTCCCGTTACCGTCGTATGATGTAGAGTCACGTTGGGCCGACGCGCATTCTCCATGCCGATCGCCGCGGCTCATTGTGGCGTCTGCTGCGATTCATCCGGCTCGACGAGTACGTCCAGGTCACCATCCACTTTCAGCACGTCCACCGCCACGCCGTGCGACGTCCGCTGGAAGCGAAGGTCGGCGCTCGCCTCGCCAACGCGTATCCCTCGAACGATCACGTGGTGCGCCACGTCGGGGAGTATCGGCCGTACAACGCGCAGCCGACGGTCGAACGCCTCGGCCGATACTCCCAGCATCGTCTGCAGGAGGAAGGGGATGCTCCCGGCGGCCCACGCCTGAGGATGGCACGCCACCGGGTAGTGCACCGGCACGCCGAAGCGCTCCCTCGAGAATCCGGCGAAAAGCTCGGGAAGTCGGTAGTTGTCGAAGGTCAGCGCCGAGTGAGCGATCGAGCTGAAGATCCGTTTCACGTCGTCGTCGAAGCCGTAGCGACGGAAGCCGGCGGCGATGATCGAGTTGTCGTGCGGCCAGACGGTGCCGAGGTGGTAGCCGATGGGATTGTAGCGCGACTCGCTCGAAGCCAGTGTGCGTACTCCCCATCCGCTGAACATGTCCTCCTTCATCAGGCGCTGGGCGGTGCTCTTTGCCTTGTCTCCCTCGGCTATCCCCGTCCAGAGCGCCTGCCCCGCGTTCGACGAGACTACTGCGGCCTGTGACTTGTCACCCTGCAGCGCCAGCGCGTAGCACCCGTCATCCTTCATCCAGAAGTCCTTGTTGAAGCGGGTACGCAGATCGCGCGCGCGGTTCTCCAGCTGGGTGGCGCGGTTCGAATCGCCCGCGCGCCGGAAGAGGCCGGCCATGGAGATGAGCGCCATCCACTCGTAGCCCTGCACTTCCACCAGCGCGATCGGCGGCCTCGCCAGCTCCCCGTTGGCGTTGACGATCGCATCGCCGGAGTCTTTCCACCCCTGGTTTATCAGCCCCTCCTTGGAGCTGCTCTCGTATTCCAGGTAGCCATCGCCGTCGAGATCGCCGTACTCGAACATCCAGGAGAGCGCGCGTTCCGCGTTGTCGCGCAGCTCGTCGAAGAGGGCGAGGCTGCCGCTCCAGTTGGCGTGCTCGCCGAGCAGGATCAGGAAGAGCGGGGTGGCGTCTATCGTCCCGTAGTAGGGCGTGTACGGGATCTCGCCCGCATGCGCCAGCTCTCCCACGCGCAACTCGTGGAGGATGCGCCCCGGCTGCTCGTCACGCCACTCGTCCACCTTCCGCCCCTGGTATTTAGCCAGGACGCGCAGCGTCTGCTCGGCGATGCCGCGGTCGAACATCAGCGTCTGGATAGACGTGATGATGCTGTCTCGCCCGAACAAGGTGACGAACCAGGGGACTCCAGCAGCGAAAAACTCGTCGCCGTCGAGGCAGGTGCGAAGCATGTTCAGGTCGCGCAGCGAACGCCTCACCAGCCGGCGGAGCACGAGGCTGTCGCTGCCGATCCGGGTGTGGTGTGAGAACCAGCGCTTCTCTTCGTCCTCCAGCGACTTCCGGATGCCATCGCCGTCAGGATGACGCGGGCGGGTGGAGCGGACCACGTCGTTCCGCTTGGGGGATTCGCGCAACTGGACGAATACGTCCAGCACCCACGCCTCTCTGGGAGCCAGTTTCACCTGAAAGATGGCGGTTTCATCCTTGCATTTGGGAGGCACCGGCTCGAAGTAGACGGTAGTGCTCCGGTAGAGCGCGTCCTCGCCGAGATACACGAGCTGGAGCGCGCCGTCGTGCCAGGTGGGTGCCTCCGCCTTGCCGGTTTTCTTCCCCAGCATCCCGCGAACTATGAAGATGTCCTGGAAGCGCGAGCGGAGCGAGAGAGCGATGGGGAAGTCGGCGTGCTCGCGACCGTAGTTCTCGAAGCTCAGCCGGTCGTGTAACACCAGAGACTGACCATCCACCACGCGCTCCCAGGTAATCCCGATAGACTCCTTGGGCACGAGCTCGCCGCCGGCCGAGCGCATGTCGGGATTGGTCAGCTCGATGCGCATCATGTGGTCGCGCGCCGCAGTGGCGACCAGCTTGCCGGGTCGTGCATCGCCCACCGTGAGCTCGTAGCCGTCCAGAAAGCGACAGTCGTGGTAGTAGAGGCCGAGCCCGTGAGTGCCCTCGAGGGGCACGCACCCGTCGCGGTCGCAGAGGAAGAACAGATCACTGTTCTTCGCCACGAGCGCGGACGAGATGGATGGCGTTATGGAAGACGTGCCGTGAGTGAGGACGCGTCGCTTGCGTTCCTGACGCTCCTTGTGCGTGCGCGGTGGGTGGGCGTTATCGGGAGGCGGGGCGGCGGTGGATGTGTTGCCTGGTTTTGCCGAGTTCGTATTGTCGCCCCGCCCCCCTTTCTTCGCCATCGCGTACTCTCCTCGTGATCGCCTGCAGTGGTTCTACGAGGTCGCAAGCCGCGAGCCAGCGACGCGGGTTGCGTCGCTGGATGGTGCATCATTCAGCGATGAACGAGGATCACCGCGTCGCTGTTGCGCAGCCAGAGGTCGGTTGCCGGCTTCGTCGTTCCGTCCGGCTGCAGGCGAAGCCACGGTCCGCCCTCGGGGAGCGGCACTTTCACCTTTGTCTCGTTCGTCATCACCGTGTCGGCCCAGTACGCCACGGGTCTCATCATCACTATCGCGTGGTCGAAGTCGCGGCGGTACACGCGGGCGCGCTGATCGAGTGGATCGCGCTCGTTCATCACGACCCGGCGCTCCCCGAGCGGGTGGCCGATGTCGTACTCCATCACGCGCATCGCTACGCTGTCGGGGACGTAGCCACGAACGTTCTCGATCTGGATGCCCAGGCGCTGCGGGTCGCTCGGGATCACCATGTAATACGATGCGAGCTGCACCATCTTCCCCCTGAGCGGCGGAGATGCGTAGTCGCCCCCCGGGTAGCGCTTCGCCATGCTGGGACGCGCGAGGTCGTCCCACGTCTCGAGACCCACGAAATCGGCGTACACGTTGTGCTTCACGTACCAGTCGACCACGTCCCAGACCGAGGGCAGCTCCTGCGTGGCGCGGTTGAGCGTCTCGAGGTGCACCGAGCCGGCGGCCTCGCCGAGTGCTTTTTCCCAGTCGCGTCCCGAGTAGCCGGCGGCGTTGATCTGCAGCATCTTCGGTGCGATGGCCTTGCTGATGTCGCCGATGAGCGAGACGAGCGCGTTCTGCCAGACAGTGGAATCGGCGCCCTGGAACTCGCGTGAGCTCCGGTATGCCTTCGCGGCGGTGCCGCGGTCTATCTCGTCGAGGAAGATCCCACCTACATCGTCTTCCTTGGCGATCCACTTCATGCGGTCGATGCTGTAGGCGCGCCAGCCGGGATCGGTAGGGTTGCCCACGAAGCGGTTGCTGGACCAGATGTGCGGATTGAGGCGACTCGCGGAGTCCGCTCGACCCGGTCCCTGCTTGTGAAGAAACGCGTCTTCCATCCGGAACTCGGGGTGCCGCGCATACCAGCGTCTCATGTCATCGAGGAACTTGCCGTTGATGCTGGGCTTGTCCTTGTTGGCCTCGTCGAGAGTGGAAACCAGCAGCGCATATCGGAGCGTGACCACCTTGGGGTCGAGCTCCTTCCACGCTCCCAGATTACCCGACATGATCAGGTCGAAGTGGCGCGCCGACCAGTCGCGAGTTTCCTTCCCCTTGTCCCAACAATAGCAGAAGTCGGTGAATGTGCGGCGAATGAAATCGAAGTGGGGACTCTCGGCGCGCGGCTCCACGAGTCGGCCGCCGCTGGCGGGGACGTTTGCGGCGCCGTTGCTCTTCGCGGCTCGTACGACGGGGGAGCCACTCGACAGCGATGTCCGCGTGCTGTCGGCTTCTCGCGCGCTCTTGCTCTGTTGAGCACAGGCTTGGCCGGCTGTTACCACGGAGAGGGCGAAGAGGAGAAGTGTCGAGCGCAATTGCATTGAGCTGCTCCGGGACGTTCGTATTGTGAGAGCTTCAGCCAGACTGTGGTGGTGCGCGGCCAGGCCGCGACGCCGGACGGCACGGGCCGCCGCCATGTTCCCTACACCTGAGCACCGATACTGGTCCTGGGGGCACGGCCGCCGCCTTCGCGTCGTTCCCGGGTCGCCAGAAAATGCCGGCGCCTATATTTGTACCATACTCCACCTGAGCGGGTTCGCCACCAATGGCCACACAGCCGGACCTTCGCGAAACGTTCGAACAGCTGGATGAGCTCCGCCTACACGAGCGACGTGTGGCGATGGCCACTCTGGTGTCCACCAAAGGGACGACACCACGCAGGGAAGGGGCCAAGATGTGGGTGGGGGAAGGCGGCCGGATCCTCGGCTCTGTTACCATCGGTGGCTGCGTGGACGCACGCGTATTGGAGGAGTCGGAGAGCGTGCTGCGTGATGACCTGCCGCGGCTCATCTCCATGTCGCTCGCTGACGCCGATGCATGGGAAATCGGCCTGACCTGCGGCGGTACCGTGGAAGTCCTGGTCGAGCCGGTGGAGTTGGGCGGCGTATCGCACCCCATCACCGCGGCATACGATGTAGTGCGAAGCGAGACGGCTGCGGGGCGCAGGTCGGTGCTGGCGGCGCCGCTCCGCGATCACCTGTCGCGTGCGCCCGACGGATGCGCACGGCTCGTGGTGCGCGAGGACGGCAGCTCGTCGGGGACGCTCGGCGATCCCGCGCTCGATCATGCCGCCGTGGGGCGTGCTCTCGACGTGATCCGCCGCGCCACATCGCGCACCGAGGAGCTGGATGCGAGTGGCGCGCGTGAGCGGATCTTTTTCGAGCTTCACGGCCCCGCGACCACGCTGCTCATCTTCGGCGCTGGCCAGGTGGCGATTCCGCTTGTGCGTATGGCGAAGGTGCTCGGCTGGCACGCCGTAGTCGTGGACGGGCGCGAACGCTTCGCGACTCGCGAGCGCTTTCCCGAAGCCGACGAGATCAGGATAGGGCTTCTGGCCGAGATCGCGGCGGAGATGAAGTACGACGCATCTACCTTCGTTATCCTCGTGGCGCACGACTACAAGTTCGAGATCCCGGTGCTGCGCGTGGTGCTCGAGCGCGAGCCGGCGTACATAGGGCTGCTCGGCAATCGTTCGCGTGGCGCGGCCGTGCTCAGCTTTCTCGCGGAAGACGGAATCGATGCGGAGCGGCTTGCGCGCGTGCACGTTCCCATGGGGCTCGACATCGGCGCGCGTACGCCATCCGAGATAGCGCTGAGCGTGCTCGCCGAGGCGCTCGCCGTGCGAAACGGGAGGCCTGGGACGCCGATGAAGGAGAGGAAGAGGCGATGAAGGCTCATGTCGTGGTACGGTCCGATGCTACTCCGGCCGATCTCGCAGGGATGACGCTCACGCGCGATGTGCGCGGGCCGTCGGGCGAGCGCGCATTCGGAAAGGGCCACGTGATCAGCGCCGACGATGTGGAGGCGCTCCTCGCTCTCGACTGGGAGAAGATCAACGTGGTGGAGCGGGAGCCGGGCGAGATCCAGGAGGACGAAGCTG
Organism: Gemmatimonadaceae bacterium; assembly: GCA_035700125.1. Classification (GTDB taxonomy): domain Bacteria; phylum Gemmatimonadota; class Gemmatimonadetes; order Gemmatimonadales; family Gemmatimonadaceae; genus JADGGM01. The sequence continues at coordinate 23,105 of DASSOX010000301.1, read as the reverse complement.
GCCGTCGCCTGGCTGCCGCTGCCGCTGGAATCGGCGCACCGTCTGACGACTACGGTTCCGGTGGAACCGCGGTGGGCAATGTCGCGGGAGGTCACTGGCCGATTACCGCCACGCGACGCGGATTGCTGCGCGTGGACGTGGGACGGCTCGAGAGCGCGAATCGCATCGAGGGGATCTGCATCTATACGCTGTACGATGGACAGATCGTCGACGCCGGTGAGACGATCGCCCGCGCCAAGATCACACCGTTCGTCATCGAGGAGCGCAACGTGGAGGAGGCCGAGCGCATCGCGCGGGAGGGTGGCGCGCTGCTGCGTGTGCTCGCCTTCAGGCCGCTCCGGGTCGCTGCCGTGGTGCAGGAGACGCTCGGCGAGCGAGCGCTCGGTCGCTTTCGCGAAACGCTCGCCGAGAAGATGGCGTGGTTCGGTGCGGAGCTGATGGAGCCCGCGTTCGTGGAAGCATCCGACAGCGCGCTCGCCGGCGCGGTGCAGAACGCCGTGGGCGATGGAGCCGAGGTCGTGATAATCGCGGGCGCCAAGGCCATGGATCCGCTCGATCCCGCGTTCGGCGCGCTCCAGAATCTCGGTGTGCGGCTCGATCGCTTCGGGATACCGGCACATCCGGGGAGTCTCTTCTGGACCGCGCGGCTGGGCGACGTACCGGTGCTCGGGATGCCGAGCTGCGGGCTCTTCTCGCGCGCCACATCCTTCGATCTCGTACTACCGCGTGTGCTGGCTGGCGCGGGGACGGACTCGGACGAGCTCGCGGCGTTCGCTCACGGTGGTCTCATCACGAAGGACACCTCGTTTCGCTTTCCTCGCTACCGGGATGCTGCCGCGCGTGGCGAGATGGAAGCGAAGTAGCGCCGCGGCATTTGATATCCGCGATAGTTCTCGCCGCCGGGGGGGCGCGCCGCTTCGGATCGCAGAAGCTTCTCGCGGAGTTGCACGGGAAGCCGGTGGTGCGCTGGAGTGTGGAGCGGTTGCTGGAAGCGCAGCCGGACGAGGTGATCGTGGTGGCGGGGGCCGATGGAGAGGCCATTCGCGCGGTGCTCGATGGACTGCCAGTGCGTGTGGTGGTGAACGAGTCGTGGGCCGAGGGTATCGGGAGCTCGCTCCGCGCCGGGATCGCGGCACTCGGTGCTCACGCCGATGCGGCGATGATCGCTCTGGGTGACCAGCCGAGCGTGGAGCCGAGGGTAATCGCCAGTCTGCTGAACACGCACGCCGAGGGCGACAAGGCGATCGTCGTACCGAGTTACCGGGGGGAGCGCGGACACCCCGTAATCTTCGCGGCTTCCATCTTCCCCGAGCTCCTCGTGCTCGGTGGTGATCGCGGTGCGCGGGATGTGATCGCGTGTGACCCGGGCCGGGTAGCGATGGTGGAGTTCGATGCACCGCTGCCGCCGGACGTGGATACCGAGGCGGAGCTGCGGTTCCTGGCCCGGTGAGTTCACGACGCGAATCCTGGTGCGGGGGGTGCGCTGCGTGGTGCACGACGGCGGCGAAAGACTGCCGAAGGCCCGGTGACCCGCCCCTCGCCTAGCGCTTCTCCGCTGCACCGGTGGCGCGCGTCGCGCGCGAGCCGAGCCTTCCTACCGAGTTGCCGAGCTGCTCGCGCGCTGCTCGAACCTCGGCAGCCGTCTCCCTGCGTCCCGAGGCCTCGAGCTTGCGCGCGATGTCAACGAGCGTGCCGTCGAGCTGCGCCGTGAGAACCTGATCGCCGAGCGCCGGCAGGCTGCGACGGAGGATGTCTTCGACGTGCGCCTGCTGGGCGGGAGGAAGCCGCTCGAACAAGCTCGCCAGCCCGCGAAGCAGCTCCGTCATCGTCTGGGCCTGCATCGACTCGGATGCCACGACGGACAGCAATGCGAAGACGTGCAGGAGCTGTGAGAAGACGTTGTCGGCGTAGACGACCGGGAGCGTCTCGTCGACGGGATCTGCCGTGCGATCCTTCTTCTCCGGGGAGGACCAGCGGGCCGCGATGTCACGCAGGCTGCGCAGTACCAGTAGCCCGGGCGCGGGGTTCGACTTCGCCGTCGAAACCGACGTCCAGGCGATGATCGAAAGCTGTTCGATCCCGTAGGCCGGATCGGTGTCGAGATTACGTTGCTGTTCGACGTGGATGGCCTTGCGCACGCGCTCGGCTACGTGCGACGCGTCTTCGAGCGAGACGGCCCGCACCTCTGCCAGTACATCGTGGATGGCAACGAAGCTTCCGATGCATACCGGCAGAACGATCTCGACCTCGCCTCGGGCCGATTCTGCCGCCTTCCCGAGAGCATCCACGTCTATCCGTACGACGTAGCCATGGGTCGTGGTATCCACCGGCTGCGAGACCGAACCGCTCATCCGCGCGACACGGCGAGTCTTGGCGATCCAGTCGACTTGGCGAGATCGCGCGGCCAGGATCCGATCGTGGATCGTCTCGATCACGACGACCGGGCGCATCTCGTTGATGGTCGTGTACAACAGGAGGATGAGGAGCATGAGCGCGACGATAGTGAGGAACAGCGCCACGGTAGCTCCGAAAACCGGATTGTACGGAGGGTCCACGCTCGCGAGGATGATGAGCGCGTAGATGGCGAGACCGACGAAGAACCCGAAGTAGATCTGGTTCACCCGGCGGCGAAGAAACTGGTCGTACACCTCGGGTGTCAGCGCGCTCGCGGCCTGCTGCACCGCCAGCAGCAGCAGTGAGAAGGTGATCGAAGTGACGGTGATGATGCTGCCGGCGACAGTTGCGAGCAGGCTGCTGGTCGCGGGGCCGTTGCGGAGGAAGAGGCTGCGCAGTGCGTCGTGGACTGGCACCAGCCAGTCGAAATTCGCGTTATCCAGTACGGCGGTGCCGGCTGCCAGGAGGAGAAACCCGGCGATGACCAGGCTGGGGCGCCAGAGAAACTCGACGAAGGCGCGGCGAACTACCTCTGCGATACGCTTCAAGGGCGCTCCTAGACGTACGACCAGGGTTCGAACTTATTGCCCACAGGCAGCGCTGGCCGAGTACGGGCCAGTCGCTGTCGCATGGACGCGCCGAGCAGCGGTGGGGATGCCGTCGTTGGCGGCCACGGCGCTCGTGCGTCGCTCACGGTGCAAGTAGCACTCCGTTCACCGCAGCTCAATGTGTCCCGGTGCGGCCCGTGGCGCTGGAATCGCGAAACTTCCGCTGCCAGCGCGACGTAGTGTCCCGTGCAAGGACTCGATCAACTGGTCTCGCGTGGAGTACGAGCATGTTCACACTTCTCAAGGTTCTTTTCGCCCTCGCCATCGTCGTCCCGCTGGTGCTCATAGGCGCCCTTCTGGGCGGCGTGATGCTCGCGGTTGTGGTCGGCATCGCGGGAGCGATAATCGGGATCGCGTTCTTCCTCGTGAAGGTGGCGCTCTTTTTCGTCCTTCCGGTGCTCGCGGTGATCTGGCTCGCGGGTAAGCTCTTCGGACACCGAAGTCACGGTCGGCAGAGCGAGTACGATCTCAACGAGTGGGCGTAGGTGGAGGCAGGAAGCAGAAAGCAGAAACTGCACACCGAAAGGAAGTCATCCCCGCGAAAGCGGGGATGGCGGAACCAATTGGGTCAGACTCCTTCGGTTCGAGAGCTTGCTCGTCAGAGAGTCGCGCGCCGCAGCAGTTGGGCGTTGATCGCGACGATGATGGTGCTGAGCGACATCAGCACCGCGCCCACCGCGGGAGAGAGGACTATCCCCCACGGCGCCAGGATTCCGGCGGCGAGTGGAATCGCCACGATGTTGTAGCCGGCGGCCCACCAGAGGTTCTGCACCATCTTCCGGTATGTCGCGCGTGAGAGCGAGATGATGCGCGGCACGTCGCGAGGGTCGCTTCTCACCAGCACGATGTCGCCCGCCTCCACCGCGACGTCGGTCCCCGCGCCGATGGCTATCCCGACGTCGGCCGTGGCCAGCGCGGGGGCATCGTTCACGCCGTCACCGACCATCGCGACGCGCTTCCCCTCGCGCTGGAGCGCCTCGATGTTTGCTGCCTTCTCCTCGGGGAGTACCTCTGCGAGCACTGTGTCGATGCCCAGTCCTCGCGCCACGGCATTCGCGACGGCACGCGAGTCGCCCGTCATCATCACCACTTCCAGGCCATCTTCATGCAGTCGCCGAACTGCTTCCGCGGATTCGGCACGCACTGCGTCGGCTACCATAAACGCCGCCAGTACACGTTTCCCATCCAGCAGGAAGATCACTCCCTGACCGTCGCGCGCTGCCTCCTCCGCGAAGCGCGCGAGTGATGGCGGGGTAGTCGCCCCGACGCTGTCGAGCAGATTCGGGCCGCCAGCAGAAAGCTCCCGCCCTTCCACCAGCGCTCGAACGCCGCGTCCGGGGATCGCCTGAAATTCCGCAGCGTGCGGCGCGGTGATCTCCCGCTCCTCCGCGCTCTCGACGATCGCCCGCGCTATCGGATGCTCGCTGTCGCGCTCCACGGCCGTCGCCAGGCGCAATGCCTCGTCATCACTCAGTGCACCATCGGTGCGCACGCTCACCACCCGGTGCTTGCCCAGCGTGAGAGTCCCGGTCTTGTCGAAGACCACCGTCGTGAGGTTCCGCGCTTCCTCGAGTCCGCGGCGGTCGCGCACCAGAAGTCCCGAGCGCGCGCCGAGGGTGGTCGAGATCGCCAGCACCAGCGGCACCGCGAGTCCCAGCGCATGCGGGCACGCTATCACCAGCACTGTGACGAGCCGCTCGATAGCGGTGGCAGCGCTTGCGCCGATCGCTAGCCAGACGACCAGCGTGATAATGCCCGCGCCAAGAGCGATCCACGTGAGCCAGAAGGCCGCGCGATCCGCCAGCGTCTGCGCGCGCGACTTCGAGCTCTGCGCCTGCTCCACGAGTCGCATTATCCCCGCGAGCACGGTCCGTTCTCCGGTGCCCGTCACCTCCACTCGTAGCGAGCCGGAACCGTTCACGCTCCCGGCAATCACCTTCTCGCCTTCGCGCTTCGTTACCGGCGCCGATTCACCGGTGAGTAGCGCCTCGTTCACGGCGCTCTCGCCCGAACGCACCACGCCATCCGCCGGCACGCTTGCGCCCGGACGGACGAGCACTACGTCGCCATCGCGAAGCTCGTGCACCGGCACTTCCTGCGCGTGCTCGCCGACGCCATCGCCGCTAACCCGTATCGCGCTGTTCGGGAGAAGCTTCGCCAGCTCGCCCAGCGCTCCCTCTGCCTGCGAGATGGAGCGCATCTCGATCCAGTGACCGAGGAGCATCACTGTCACGAGCGTTGCCAACTCTTCCCAGAGTGGCATGCCAGGGAAGCCAAGTGTGACCGCCGCGCTGAACACGAACGCCACGCAGATGGCGAGCGAGATCAGCGTCATCATCCCCGGCAGGCGATCGCGTATCTCGCGCACCGCGCCGCGGATGAACGGCGTTCCCCCGTACAGGAATACGGCGGTCCCGAATACGGCCGGAATCCATCGCGAACCTGGGAAGGCGGGTGCGGTGTAGCCGAGCGCTCCCTGGAGCATGTGGCCCCAGATGAGCGTGGGAATCGTCAGGAGGAGAGAAATCCAGAACTTGTCGCGGAACATCGCGACACTGTGTCCGGCGTGCTTGTCGTGCGCACCATGCGCACCATGCGCGCCATGAGCACCATGCGCACCATGCGCACCATGAGCACCATGAGCACCATGCGCGCCATGAGCACCATGGTCGTCGGGCGCAGGGTCAGCGTACGCCCTGTGATCGTGCTCCATCACCGGATGCCGCGCCGCTTACCGCTCGTGGAAGCGGAAAACCATCTCCCCCATCTCGATGATGTCGCCGTCGTTGAGCCAGCGCGCGCCCTCGGTCACCATCAACTCCTCGCCATTCACGAGCGTGGGGTTGGTGCGCGACAGGTTGGTGATCTTCCACCGCCCGTTCTCGAACTGCAGCCGCGCGTGACGCCGACTCACCGATTCAGCCGGCACCTTCACGGTGGCGCCGGAAGGGCCGTCGTCGCGCCCGAGGATGACTACTCCGTCGCCCTGCCGGCGCGCAGGGAAGCGGATCTCCTCGCCCGGCCGCGGTCCAGTGCCGCCGGCAGCTTGCACCTCCAGCCGCCCCGGGAGGAATGCCGTGTCCACCGGGCCCTGGTAGCGCGGCACACGCGCCGTGGCTTCGCTGCCGCCGAAGCTCCGGCCGTTGCCCTTGCCGCCACCCGTCGCGTTCCCCGCGCCATCGTTTGCTGCTCCCATTGGAGGCGGAGCCGGGGATGGCGAAGACGCCGGCCCCATCGGCCACGCTTGCGGGTAATAGGGCGGAGGTGCCGGTTCCTGGCGCGGCACGCTGTTTCGGTAGTCGCTGCGACTGCCGAACGCGGCCGGACGCATACCACGCGGCGCGCTCACCCGATCGTGCACCGCGAAGATCAGTGGAGGGAGATCATCGCGATACAGCTCGACTCGGCGCCGCCGCGTAAGCCAGACGACGAGGATCAACAATACCGCGGCCGCGGCGACCAGTACGATCGTCAGTGTAGACAGATTGGTAACTGTTTCCAGGATTCGGGTCATATCGGGCTACTGCCGCGGCGGCATGGTGGCAAGGTCCGTTCCCGAGTTACGCCACTGTAATACCCCTTGCCAGCTTTGAAGGGCCATCGGCGATGGCCCATATTGCCGAGTCGCCCAGCCTCACGCATTCACTTCCAGGCGTTCCGTCCACCGCCAGAATGACATCTACTCGTCCAGCTCTCCTCGCCATCGGCGCCGCGCTCTACCTGCTCGCTCCACGCACGCCGTTGCACGTGTTGCGGTCGTCGCCCGTGGATGCGGCCGAGCGCAGCGCGCGGATACTGGTGACCTTCGACCGCCCTGTAGCTGGGTCCCTCGGCAGGACGGTGGAACCGAAGAAGGTGCTCAGCGTCACGCCCGCCATAGAGGGAACGGTGGAGTGGCGCGATCCGGTGACGGTGATGCTCACACCACGGGAGCTCCTCGAGCCCAACGCTCGCTACACGGTGACGGTCTCCACCGATTTCGAGGCGATGGACGGCTCGCGTCTCGCTCGTCCGTACACCTTCTCCTTTCGCGTGAAGGGACCGCAACTCGTTAGCGGCGCACCCGCCAACGGCATCGGCCGCGCACGATTCCTCACGCCCACCACGCGCTTCGAGCTGGTGTACAGCTCACCGGCGAACCTCGAGCTTCTCTCCGCGACGGCAAACCTCCGGCTCGGCGCCGAGTGCTCCGGCGAGCGCACGGTACGATTGAAGGCAGTGAGCCAGCGCCGGGTCACGAGCGACGATCCCTACACCTACCGGACCGGGCGAGAAGCGATAGACTCGCTGCGGCGCGTGGTGCGGCTGGTCCCCGAGCGCGAGCTCCCGCTCGCCTGCTCCGGCGACCTCAGAGCGCCGAAGGAACTTGCCGCGGGACGCAGCGCGGTGGTGGCGTGGCAGTTCTCCACCTATGGGCCGCTCCAGATAGATAGTCTCACCTGCTCCGCAGGAAAGTTCTGTCCCACGGGTCCGCTGATCGCGCACTTCAGCACTCCGGTCAAGGGCGCGCAGGTCGCGCGGAACGTCCACATCTTTCCGCACGCACCATTCACCGTACGCGACACGATCACGGAGTCCGCGCGGTGGGTGCTGCAGGCGCAGCTCGATCCCCACACCACGTACGCGGTGGTTGCCGACACGGCCACCCGCGACGCGTTCGGCCAGCGCATCGCGGGCAACCCCGCGGCCGCCTTCCGCACCACCGGCTACGAGCCGTCGGTGGATTACCAATACGGTCGCATCACCGTGGAGAAGGACGGCTTCGGCACGCTCGCTGTGCGGCACGTGAACGTTGACACGCTCGTAGTGACTGTGGCGCCGGTCCCCGATTCGCTCGAGGGACTCTTCCTTCGGCGCTCACAGTGGAATCTCGGCGATCTCTGGAAGCAGGTTCGTGCCGGGGCGAAAGTCAGCAGGATCGCGGTGCGCGCCGGCGCCGATGTGCCCGCAGTCACCGGGATCAAGCTCCCGGCGCTCACCACGGGCTCGCCGCGCCACCCGGCGCTCCTCGCCGTGAAGATCGAGCGTGCTCGCCCGGACAGCAGCGAGCGCGCGGCCGCCACCATCGCCGTGGTGCAGGTGACCGACCTCGGCGTGCACGCGAAGATCGGTGCCCAATCGGGCGTGGTGTGGGTGACGGGGATGGAAGATGGCGAGCCCAGGGCCGGTGCGCGCGTGCGACTGCTCGACTTCTCGGGGAATCAGGTTGCGACGGCCGTCACCGACGAGCGCGGGCTCGCGACCTTCCCGAAATTCGACGCGAAGCTCGCCACCACGGGAGAGGAGCAGTACTACAGCGGCTTCGAGGGGTACGTGATCGCCACGCTGGGGAACGATCGGGCGCTCACCGGCGTGAGCGAGTACGATCCCGACCTCAGCCCCTGGAACTTCAACGTGCAACCCGCGTGGGGCTCGTCGCGAATCCCCGTTGCCGGCGCAGTGTTTACCGAGCGTGGGATCTACAGGCCGGGCGAGCAGCTCTACGCCAAGGCGATAGTGCGCACCGGATCGCTCGGCGCGCTCGCCGTACCCGCGAGGAGCGATTCGCTCCGTTGGCTATTCACCGATCGTGACCAGGGGACACTCGCGGATACCACGGTTGCGCTCTCTGCCTTCGGCACGGCCGAGCAGCGCATCACCATTCCCGATGGTGCACCGCTCGGCAACTACCAGGTGGAGCTCGACGTGAAGCGCGGTGGACGGTGGTACGACATCGCACGAACAGACTATCGCGTCGCCGAGTATCGGCCGCCCGAGTTTCTGGTGGACATGAGCGCCGACAGCGCACCGCGCTTCCCGGGCGACTCGATGCTAGCACACGTGCAGGCACGCTATCTCTTCGGCGCGCCGATGGCGCGCGCTGCATTCACCTGGCAGGCGCGGGCTGCCACGATTCCTACCACTTCGCTCGAGATACCGAACACGGAAGGCTACTTCATAGGTGAGAGCGGCTGGTGGTGGGAGAACGATGAGAGCGGCGGCGTGCGTATCGTCGCGAGCGGGGTGGACACGCTGGATGCGCGCGGCGAGGCGGCGCTCGCCGTGAAGCTTCCGGAGCCCGTGAAGGGGCGCGCAGCGAGCGTCACTCTTTCCGCGGCCGTGCAGGATGTGAATCGCCAGGTGGCGGGCGCGCAGGCATCGGTGATAGTGCATCCTGCGTCGTTCTACGTGGCAGCGAAGCCGCTCGGCGAGGAGTTCTTCTGGGTCGAGGGGAAGAAGCGCGAGATCGGAGTGATAGCGGTGCGCCCCGATGGAGAGCGGGTGGGCGGCGTGAAGGTGAGCGGCACCATTGCGCGGCGCGAGTGGCACCAGGTGCACCGCGAGCGCAACGGTGTCGCGGAGACGGTGGGCGAGTGGGTGATAGACACCGTGGCCCGGTGTGCGGTGACTACCGGAGCGGAGCCGGCTGGATGCTCGGTGACCCCACCGGCGGGCGGGATGTACGTGCTCACTTTCCGCGCGCGCGATGAGAAGGGGCGCGAGACGGTGACGGAGTTCTATCGCTGGGCCACGGGGAAGGAGTGGGTGCCCTGGAACGACGAGAGCCGCTTCAAGGTCGACGTGATCCCCAACCAGACCAGCTACTCGGTAGGTGATACGGCGACAGTGCTTTTCGCCTCGCCATTCACCGACGCTGAGGCATGGATAACAGTGGAGCGCGAAGGGCTCATCGAGCAGCGGCGCATGAAGCTCGAATCGGGGTCCACCACTCTCCGCTTCCCGATCACGGAGGAGTACGCACCGAACGCCTTCGTCTCGGTGTTCATCGTGCGCGGTCGCTCGGCGCCGCCGGGCCGGCTGGATGATGTGGGGCGTCCCACGATTCGCGTGGGCTACGTCGAACTGCGTGTGACACCGGAGGTGAAGCGACTCACCGTGAAGGTCGAGCCCCTCGAGAGCGAGTACCGTCCGGGTGACACTGCTCGAGTGCGGCTCGACGTGCGCGACATCTCCGGCACGGGGAGGCGCGCCGAGGTCACGCTCTGGGCCGTGGATCAGGGTGTGCTCGCGCTCACGGGTTATCGCACTCCCGACCCCATAGACCTGCTGTACCAGCCGCGTGGGCTCGGCCTGCGCCTGGCGAGCAACATGGCGAACGTGGCTCCACAGATCCCCGAAGGCGAGAAGGGAAGGCGCTCGCCGGGCGGCGGCGGTGGCGCGGATCGCTCCGACATCCTGCGCTCGCGCTTCAGGCCGACGGCGTTCTTCCTCGGCTCGGTGGTCACCGACTCTTCGGGGCGTGCTACTGCCGCGGCGAAGCTGCCCGACAACCTTACCACCTTCCGGGTGATGGCAGTCGCGGTGACGGCCGGCGACCGGTACGGGAACGGTGAGTCATCGATGCTGGTGACCCGTCCGCTCGTCGCTCGGCCCGCGCTCCCGCGCTTCACCCGTCCCGGTGACGAGTTCACGGCTGGTGTGGTGGTGAACGAGCGCGCCGGAGGAACTCCGCGGGTGGACGTGCGCGCATCGGCGAAGGGAGTACGACTGCGCGGCAAGGCGGAGCAGAGCGTGACGCTCGAGGCGGGACGAGGGCTGGAAGTGCGCTTTCCCTTCCGAACCACTCCCGGCGATTCCGCCTCCTTCCGCTTCGATGCGACAATGCGTGGCGCATCGGACGCGGTGCGCGTGGGCATCCCGATACAGCCGAACTATCATCCGCGCGCCTTCACCGTGAGCGGCGTGGTGCGCGATACGGGCAGCGCGGAGCTCATCCTTCCGGCCGGGATAGACCCGGCCCGTTCACGCGTCACCTTCTCGCTGGGCGCCTCTCCCTTCGCGCTGCTCCGCGGCGTGTATGACCGCTTCCACGTATACCCGTACTACTGCACCGAGCAGGTGGTGAGCGTGGCGGCGCCACTGCTAGCGCTGTACACGGCGCGCGAAGTGCTGGGCGACAGCACGGTCGGCGCGAATACACGCGCGGAGCTGGAGCGCGCGGTGCAGATCGTATCGGGGAGGCAGCTCACCGGCGGGGGAATCGGCTACTGGAGCCCCGATGACTGGACGTCGCCCTGGCTCACCGCGTACGCCGGAAACTTCCTCCTCGGCGCACGCGCGGCCGGCATCACCGTGAGCGACTCGGTGATCGCGCACCTCGGCGACTATCTCGTGAGCGAGCTGCGGCAGCCGCTGGATACGCTCGGCGTGGGCACGCCGCTGGCGGGGTGGTACCGCGACATCAGCGTGCGGTTGAGCGAGCGAGTGGCGGCTGCCGACTTCCTCAGCCGTGCGGGACGCCCGCAGGTGGCAGTGGAGAATCAGCTCCTCGCGCGAGCGGCGCAGCTCCGGTGGGAAGATCGCGCGCTGCTCGCGGAGCTGTTCGCGCGTCGCGGCAACACGAACGATGCGCTGCGACTCCTCGAGCCACTCTGGCGCGACGTGCACGTGGAGGGGAATCGGGCGGTGCTCCCGGAGAATGCGAGCGGTGGTTTCTACTTCGCGTCGCGCATCCGGCCGGTGGCACGACTCATAACCGCCACGCTGGCTACCAGACCGTCACACCCGCTGCTTGGCCCTCTCGTGCAGACGCTCGTGCAGGAGGGACGCGGCGGCGAGTGGATGTGGAATACGCAGGATGCCGGTGCGCTAACCGAGGCGCTCGTGGCCTTCGAGGCCGGGCAGAAGCGCGCCGCGCAGCGCGGAATCGAGGTACGCGGGAAGGATGGCCGCGTGCTCTTCACCACCGCGGCTCACGGTGTGGTTGGCGATACGAGTCTTTCGCTCGAGGGGCTGCTCGCGGAGCTCCCGAATGATGCGGATGAACGCAAGGTCCTCCGGGTATCGCTCGACGCACGCGGCCGCGTCCCGGCCGACAGCGCGCGGTTCGCGGCATACTATTACATCACCGTGCGCGAGGTTCCGCGCGAGCCGCCCGTGACTCCCTTCGAGCAGGGGATTCAGGTGGAGCGCTGGTACGAGACCTATGACACCGGGAAGCCACTGGTGAGCGTGGCCGAAGGCCAGCTCGTACGAGTGCGCGTACGCGTGACGGTGAAGGAAGAGCGGCACTTCGTGGTGCTCGATGACGCGCTTCCGGCGGGGCTCGAGGCGGTAGATCTCAGTCTGCGCACGACCGCGGCGCTCCCCGGTCCCGGCGCTTCGGTGCCGGGAGGGATGGAAGCGGCGGAACTCGGCGAGGGCGGAGCGGATGGAGGCCCGCGCTGGGGTTATGGGAGTTGGGACTCCGGCTGGTGGACCGCGTGGGATCATCGCGAGATGCGCGATGATCGCGTGGTGTACGCGGCGACGGTGCTCTGGCCCGGCAGCTACCTGGCCACCTACGTTGCGCGCGCCACCACGCCTGGCGTCTTCGCCCGCCCGCCCGCGCACGCCGAGGAGATGTACAATCCCGCGGTTAATGGCCGAAGCGACGGCGGCGTCTTCACGGTGACGAAGTGAAGGGTAGGCGGATCGCACTCGCAGTGCTCGTCAGCGTCGCCTGCGCGATGCTGCTGCTGGTGGGGTGGGTGGCGCTACCCATCCCCGCCGCGATGCTCGCGCCGATGGAGGCGCCGAGTGTAACGCTCACCGACCGACATGGCGTGGTGCTGCGAACCACGCGTGCGGCCGACGGGAGCCGGGCGCGCTGGATGCCGATCGGCGAGATGGACCCGCAGATCATCACCTCCTTCATAGCGGTGGAAGACCGGCGCTTTCTCGAGCGCTCGAAGCGTGGCGCACTCGGCGCGATAGATGTTCGCGCGCTCGCGCGCGCGGTGCGCGACAACCTGCGTGCCGGCCGCATCGTGTCCGGTGCGTCTACCATCACGATGCAGACCGCGCGACTGATCCGGCCATCGGACCGTGGCTGGGGAGGCAAGGCGGTGCAGGGGCTCTGGGCGCTGCGTCTTGCCGCGCACCTCTCGAGCGAGGAGATCCTCGAGCAGTACCTCAACCGCGTGCAACTCGGCCAGGGCGCGGTGGGCGTTCCTTCCGCGGCCATGCTCTACGCCGGTGCATCGGCGCGCTCCGTGAGTCTCGCGCAGGCCGCGCTTCTGGCGGGAATCGCGCACGCGCCTTCGAGCGACAACCCGCTGGTCTCGCGAAAGCGCGCTCGCGCCGATCGTTCGCGCGCGCTCGATCGGATTTCACGTGCCGGCTATGCCTCGCGGGATGCGGTGGATCGTGCCGAGCGCGAGCCCCTGCTCACTGCGGGTGACGCGACGCCGTTCCTCGCACCGCACTTCACCACTCGGGTACTAGGCTGGTTCGATCACGGCGCCGGGCATGGCGGCGTACTCCGCACCTCGCTCGACATCGCGCTGCAGCGCGAGATCGAAGCGGAGGTGCGACGCACGGTGGCGGACCTTCGCGCCGAGGGCGCGAGGCAGGCAGCGGCAGTCGTGCTGGACAACCACAGCGGCGAGATCCTCGCGTGGGTGGGTTCACCCGACTTCTGGTCGGACACGGGTGGGCAGACCGACATGGTCGTCTCGCCGCGCCAGCCCGGCTCCGCGCTCAAGCCCTTCCTGTACGGGCTCGCCTTCGATCGCGGGCTCACGCCCGCCACGATACTCGCCGACATCCCGCACGAGTACCGCACCTCCACCGGCCCGTATCGCCCGCGCAACTACGACCACCGCTACCATGGCCCCGTGCGGGCGCGCGAGGCGCTGGCGAGCTCGTTCAACGTGCCGGCGGTGGCGCTGGCAGACAGGATGAGCGCCGCCAGTCTACTGGGCACGCTGCACCGCGCCGGTTTCGCATCGCTCACGCGGAGCGCGGACTACTACGGCCTGGGGCTCGCGCTCGGCAATGGCGACGTCACGCTTCTGGAGTTGGCCAACGCCTATCGCTCGCTGGCGAACGGCGGCGTGTGGCGGCCATACGGCTGGACCATGTCCGACGAGCCACCAGCACGATCCGGGGCGGTGCGCACCGCATCGGCGGATTCGCTCGGGCGCAGGGTGATGAGCCCTCTCTCCGCCACTCTCGTGCTCGACATCCTGAGCGACGCCAACGCACGCATCCCGGGCTTCGGTCTGCAGACTCCGCTCGAGTTTCCCTTCCGCGCCGCGGCGAAGACGGGTACCAGTCGCCACTTCACGGACAACTGGGCAGTCGCCACGACTGCCGGCTTCACGGTGGCAGTGTGGGTGGGGAATTTCAGCGGGCGTCCCATGGAGGGCGTGAGCGGCGTGAGCGGTGCCGGCCCGCTCCTGCATCGCGCGACGCTTCTCACGGCGCGCCGCTACTCGCCCGGCGTGCTCCCCACGCCGGAGAGCGCGGGCGCGCATCCCGTCGAGATCTGCCGTCTCTCGGGATTACGCGCGGTCGCGGGCTGCCCGCACATGACCGAGTGGTTCGCGCCCGGTACCGAACCCGCAGACACGTGCTACTGGCATCGCACCGACGGATCGGTCGTGCTGCCGCGCGAGTACGCCTCGTGGCTGGAGCGCCGCGCCAGCGATGATGCCGCGACCGACGGGACTCTCCTCGCCGCGGCACGCGTGTCGGTGGCCGGGTCGAGCGACGGCGCGAGCGGGGATGCTCCCTCGGACGCAGCCGCTGCCGTTGCGCGAGAAGGCTCGAGCGGGAGCGCAGCACTGCCATCATCTTCCGGCGCTGGCGTGGGATTCCGAATCACCTCGCCGCTCGACGGCGATCGCTACCAGGTACCACCGGGCGTGGATTCCCGCTACTCCACGGTGGCTCTGAGCGTCGCCGGTGCGCGCGATCCCGCTTCCGTTCGCTGGTTCGTGGACGGCAGCGAGTGGCATCGTGGGCGGCTCCCTCTCACGCCCGGTGAGCACCTGATACGCGCAGTCACGCTACACGGAGACAGCGCCGCGGCGCGCATAACGGTGGAGTGATGCCGCGCCTTCGCGCGTTCACGTCGCTCACTATATTGCGAAGGGTCACGCATCCAGCGTGATCGTGGAGGGATATGACGGGTCCAGGCATCATGAGGGGACCGGGAATCCACGTCGGCGGACATGGCGGCCGACGCGCGATATCCGGAGCGAATGCGACGCGCGAGCCAAAGCGGAAGCCCAACATGGCCAACGCCTGGCAGGAGGCGCGCGGCCTCATCTGGCGCGACCGCAATCGGCTGGCGCTCGGTCTCGCACTGATGCTGGTGAGCCGCCTCTCCGGCCTCGTTCTCCCCGCCAGTACGAAGACGCTCATAGACAAGGTGATCGGACAGCATCGTCCGGACCTCCTTGGCCCGATGGCGATCGCGATCGGGATAGCGACGATCGTCCAGGCGAGCAGCAGCTTTGCGCTCTCCCAGGTGATGAGCGTGGCGGCACAGCGGGCGATCGCCGAGATGCGCAAGCGGGTGAACGAGCACGTGCTGCGGCTCCCCGTCTCGTTCTTCGATACCACGCAGACCGGCATCCTCATCTCGCGCATCCTCAACGATGCCGACGGAATCCGGAACCTCGTGGGGACGGGGCTCGTGCAGCTCACCGGCGGGCTCGTGACCGCCGTCATCGCGCTGGCGGTTCTATTCTACCTGAACTGGCAGCTCACGGCGTTCATGCTCGTCATCCTGATCCTCTTTGGCGGCGGGATGGCATTCGCGTTCAACAAGCTCCGGCCGATCTTCCGCGAGCGGAGCGTGATCACCGCGGAGGTCACGGGGCGGCTGTCGCAGGAGTTGAGCGGGATCCGGGTGGTGAAGACCTACACGGCGGAGAGGAGAGAGCAGCTCACCTTCGCGCGCGGCGTGCACCGCCTTCTGCGCAACATTGCCCGCTCGATCACTGGTGTATCGGCCGTCACGGCATTCTCCACTGTCATCGTGGGCGGCGTGGGCGTGCTGATCTTCCTCATAGGCGGCCGCGCGGTGGTGGCCGGCACGATGACGCTCGGCGACTTCGTGATGTACGGCATCTTCGTTGGACTCGTGGTGCAGCCGCTGGTGCAGATCGCGTCGATCGGCACGCAGATAAGCGAGGCGTTCGCGGGACTCGACCGAATTCGCGAGATCCGCATGATGCCCACGGAGGACGAAGAGGATCGGCGGCGCGCGCCGGTGGGCGAGCTGCGCGGTGACGTGACCTTCGAGGATGTGAGCTTCGAATACACACCGGGGATCCCTGTGCTGCGTGGCGTGTCGTTCCACGCTCCGGCCGGAACCACGACCGCCCTCGTGGGCTCGAGCGGCTCGGGGAAGAGTACGCTGATAAGTCTCATCATGGCCTTCAACCGTCCAACTAGCGGCCGAATCCTGGTGGACGGGCGCGACCTGGGCAGTCTGCGCCTGCGCGACTACCGCTCGCACCTGGGCGTGGTGCTGCAGGAGAACTTTCTCTTCGACGGAACGGTTGCCGAGAACATCGCCTTCTCGCGGCCGGGTGCGTCGATGGAAGAGATCCGCCAGGCGGCCCGCCTCGCGCATTGCGACGAGTTCATCGTGGAATTCGAGGACGGCTACGATACGGTAGTGGGGGAGCGCGGCGTGCGACTCTCTGGCGGGCAGCGGCAGCGCGTCGCGATAGCGCGCGCCATCCTCGCCGACCCGCAGATCCTCATCCTCGATGAGGCCACGTCCAGTCTCGATTCCGAGAGCGAGGCGCTTATTCGCGACGGCCTGCGCTCGTTGCGGCGCGGGCGTACTACATTCGTGATAGCGCACCGGCTGTCCACCATCGCGAGCGCCGATCAGATTCTGGTGCTCGAGGAAGGGCGGATAGTGGAGCGCGGCACGCAGGAAGATCTGCTGGCGATGAACGGCCGCTATCGCCAGCTGTACGAGAAGCAGTACGGGGTGGAGAGCGACAAGTTCATCAACCCCGGTGAAGATTTCACCCCCGAGCCTTCACTGGCGGGTGAGATCAAGGTTCGTACGCCGGGCAACGACGCCCTCTGACCGGGATGCACGCGGTCCCGCCTCGTGCGAGCGTTGCACGGGCGGAGCGGTCATCCGCTCACATGTATCTCATCAACTGAACGAAAGATGCCGAAAGCGAGCCAGTCATACTTCGAGATCCGTTCATCGCCCATCCAGGGACGCGGTGCATTCGCCACCCGTCGCATCCGGAAGGGAACGCGCCTCATAGAATATGTGGGCGAGCGCATCTCGCACGCCGAAGCCGATCGCCGCTACGACGACGACACGATGCGGCGGCACCATACATTCCTGTTCACGCTGAACAACAGAACCGTCATCGATGCGGCCGTGGATGGCAACGAGGCGCGCTTCATCAATCACTCCTGCTCGCCGAACTGCGAAGCGGTGATCGACAGCGGCCACATTTACATCGAGTCCACCAAGACCATCCAGCCGGGTGCGGAGCTCGTTTACGATTACCAGTACGAGCGCGCGCCGGATGCCGACGAGAGCGACGAGGCGCGCTACCCATGTCGCTGCGGCTCGCCGAACTGCCGCGGCACCATCCTCGCCCCGCCGAAGCGGAAGCGGGCTGCCGCGTCGGCCAAGCGGGGGAAGGGCGCTTCGAAGCGTGGAAAGGCGGGGGCGAAGAAGAAGTCGTCCTCGAAGAAGAAGGGGACAACTTCGAAGCGGAAGAGCACCGCAGCGAAGCGTACGAAGCGCGCGAGTCAGCGTAGCGCGCCAGCTACGAGAGGCGGTACGCTGACCCGGAAGCTCGGGAAGACGTCTTCAACGCGGGCGAAGAAATCCGCGCCAGGAGCGAAGAAGACGCCCGGCAGGAAAGCGTCGCCCAACCGGCTGAAAGCTGCAGCGAAGCGCCGCAGATCAGCCTGATCTACCCTCGAAGCGTACGACCGCCGTCTCTTCCGTACGGCCGTTGATCAACTCGTAGGTGTAGTTCCCATGGCCAACGGGCGCCTTCTTCACTATGAGGAAGTCGCCCTCGCGCCATCCCACCGTGCTCGTGCGGTCGGGGAGGTACACTTCCCACACGGTGTTGTCACGAAGGACGATGTACGTCCCGCCCTGGCCCGTGTGCAGGATGCGCTCACCGGGAACGATGGACCGCCCGCGGCTACCATCGTCGTTATCGCTAGGCGTGCGCATGCGCCCATCATCGTTGCTCTGTTGAGCGCGCAACGCTCCGGCGCCCATCGCGAGCATCGCCATAGCTGCCACCGCGGTGGTCAGCGTACCAATCATCCTCGATCTCATCACTCGAGCGCCTCCCAAGCGCGAGTAGAACGGCACCGGCCGACTTCGGCCGGTGGTGGGCCGTCCGCGGCGCGGAGGCGCGCCGCGGAAACCCCGTGCCCCTGTGAGATGCGTCGCACAACAAGTGCCGCTCGGGGATCGTAAGCGCAAGCGGTGTAACATTTTCTAGCAGGCGCGGGCGTTTTGTGACTTTTGCCTCTTGTTTTTTTTACGCCTGTGCGTTCTCTTGGTAACCCATTTAGCGGTCGAGCCCGCTGGGGCGCCCTCCCCCGGCACTCGACCACGCAAGGATGCGAACCAGGAGCGACGCAGCTCCGCTCACCACAGTTCCCCACCGAGGGCAGGGCCAGGCTTCCATGCGGTACCAACGTCATCTCGCTGCCATCCTCACGGCGGCACTCATAGGAGTCGTGCCACTCTCGGGTATGGCGGCGCAGGACTGTGCGTGCCCGAACAGAGACTCCAATGCAAACGGGCGCATTGCCGGCGCGCTTGGCGGCGGTCTCTTCGCGGGGCTCATCGCGGCGGTACTCGGAATCAAGCACGCGTCGGAATCATCGGCGCAGCCGGTGATGGGACCCGCTGGCGCACTCGGTCCTGGCGTCGCTCCCACGCTCACGGTGTCCACAGGATCGCTCGGTGCCGTTCCGGATTCGCTCGCCGACAGCACCGCTATACCTGCTGCCGCTGCCGCCGCTCCGCTCCCGGCGACCGTGGCCAATGAGCGAGCGCCGGGCGGTCAGCGTTCGATTGGCGATCCGGTTCGTAACGTTGCGTACATGCCCCCCATGTCGGCGCGCGACGCGCGCGAGGATGGGCTGGTCCCCGCGAAGACGGCGTCGCTCCTCCCCGCGATAGCGATGATGGGAGCGGGCGCGCTGATTCTCGGACTTCTCATGCTGCGACAGAAGTCCCGTGGCGGTAGAGCCGCGCGCCGGCGTCGTATATAGCCGAGTCGCGAGCCAGGATCGCAGTTCTCTACTCGCTTTTCCCGGGAGTGGTCACGCCGCTGAACGTGGGTGGCGACTCCTCGAATGGCTCCATTGTGTTGCCCACGAGCCCCGCGGCCAGCTTGGTGATCGCGAGGACCGCGTTGACGAGCATGCCGAGTTTCGCGGAGCGGATTCCTCATCGGGTCGCGTCGGTCACGGGATCGGTCAGTCGATGGATGAGACAGCGACTCTGATCCGTCGCATCTCGCTTCGCTCTCCGCGCTTCTCGTACCTGGCCGGTTCTCAGTGAAAGTCGTGTCCTCTTTCTCCCTCCGCTCCCACTTCCGCATTGAGAGCACGGAAGATCTCGCCGCGCAAGTTTACCACCGTCTGCTCCACGGTCAGCGTGCCGCGAACGAGGATGAGGCGTGCGGTGGAGATGAGCTCCGTCTGCTGTTCGTAGCGCTTCGGCGGGACGATCACGTTCACGAGGCCAGTCTCGTCTTCGAGGGTGAGGAAGACGAAGCCCTTGGCGGTGGGCGGGCGCTGGCGGCAGATCACGATGCCCGCGACGGCCACATCGCGCGTACCATCGGCGAGTGAATGCACTTCTCGCGCGGTGCGCACGCCATTGGGAGCGAGGAGGCGGCGCAGGTGGAGCATGGGGTGGCCGTTGAGCGACACACCGGTGAGCCGGTAGTCGGCGGCGGTGATCTCGCGCGATGAGAGCGCGGGGACGCTGGGCGGGATGTGCATGTTGGGGCGCGACGGTGCGAGCGGCCCCGCCTCGCCGCGGAATTCCTCGAGCATCCGCCATACCGCGGCGCGACGGCGGCGACGGAGAGGCTCGTCGATCACGAACGAATCGAGTGCGCCGGCATCGGCGAGCGCGCGCAGAGCTCGCCGATCGAGACCGGATCGCTCGATGAGATCTCCTATGGAACGGAAGCTCCCACCCCCGTGCAGTGCGCGCTCGAGCTTCTCTCTCGCGCGCGCGCCGAGTCCCTTCACCATGCGGAGGCCGAGGCGAACCATGGGTGCCGCGGACGGGCCATGCTCCAGCGTGCAGTCGTACATCGAACGAGTGACGTCCATCGGGAGGATCGTCACGCCATGCCTGCGCGCATCCTCTATGAGCGTGCCCGGCGAATAGAATCCCATCGGCTGCGCGTTGAGGATGGCGGCCGTGAACTCGGGCGTGTAGTAGTGCTTGAGGTACGCGCTCGCGTACACCAGCAGCGCGAAACTCGCCGCGTGCGATTCGGGGAAGCCGTAGTCGGCGAAGGCGTTGATCTGGCTGTAGATTCTGCGCGCCGTGTCCTCGGGGATCCCGTTGCGCTGCATCCCCTCGATGAGCTTCTCGCAGATCGCCGCCATCCGCTCGCGGCTCCGCTTGTGCCCCATCGCTCTGCGCAGCGTGTCGGCCTCGCCGGGTGTGAAGCCGGCCGCCTCGATCGCCACGCGCATTCCCTGCTCCTGGAAGAGCGGAACGCCGAGCGTGCGCTCGAGGATGTGCTCGAGCGCGGGGTGTGGGTAGGTTACCTCCTCTTCGCCCGCGCGGCGGCGCAGGTACGGATGCACCATCTCGCCCTGGATCGGGCCCGGACGGATGAGCGCCACTTCCACCACGAGGTCGTAGAAGCGGCGCGGCTTCAGCCGTGGCAGTGTGTTCATCTGCGCGCGACTCTCCACCTGAAAGACGCCGATCGTGTCGGCCCTGCACAGATCGTCGTACACGGCTTGGTCGGCGTAATCGAGCGCGGCGAGATCCACCGTGACGCCGCGCATCGCTCGGATGTGGCGAATGCAGTCCTGCAGCAGGGTGAGCATCCCGAGACCCAGCAGATCTATCTTGACCAGTCCCATCGCTTCGACATCGTCCTTCTCCCACTGGACGACCGTGCGATCGGCCATCGATGCCGGCTCGATCGGCACCACCGTGTGCAGCGGCTCCTCGGTGAGCACGAAGCCGCCCACGTGGATCGATCGATGCCGCGGGAGGCGGAGAAGCCGCGAAGCGATGGTGTTCGCGAGCGTCCGCCCGCTGTCGCCGGTGCCGTCGGTTCCACGGCCGCGACCCGGTGCCCGGTGAGCGCTTCCTCCCAGCACCCGCTCCACATCGCGCTTCGCCGACTTCTCCTTGTAGGTGATCTGCTCGCACACCATGGCCGCGTGCTCGCGCCCGTACCGCTCGTACACGTACTGCAGCACCTTCTCGCGATCGCGATGCGCGAAGTCGATGTCGATGTCCGGCGTCTCCTGCCGCTCGTCGCTCAGGAAGCGCTCGAACAGCAGCCCCATCTCGATGGGGTCCACCGCCGTGATCCCCAGGCAGAAGCACACCGCCGAATTCGCCGCCGACCCTCTTCCCTGGCAGAGTATCCCCTCCCTCCGCGCGAAGCGCACGATGTCCCATACGATGAGGAAGTAGCCCGCGAGCCCGAGCTGCCGGATGACGGATAGCTCGTGGGTGATCTGCTTGCGGTGGAAGGGGGATGGGAGGGGGGAAAAGGAAGCAGGGAGAACTACATTGTGGGTATGCAGTTCACTGCTTCCTGCTTCCTGCTTCCTGCTTCCTTTTGCCTCCCCCCATCTCTCCCACGCTCCCTGCGCCACGAGCGAGGCGAGGTAGTCGTCGGCGGTGACGCCGGGGGGGAGGGGAAATTTCGGGAGAGAGGGACGAAGGTCGCGCATGCGGAAGGTGCAGCGCTCGGCGATCGCCAGCGTCGCGCGGAGAGCTTCGGGGTGATGGCGCCAGCGGCGCCACATCTGCGCGGCGCTCTTGAGGTACCACTCGCCGTTGGGGCGGAGGCGGGTGCCCATCTCGGCGAGAGGGCGCTTGTGGCGCAGTGCGCAGAGGACGTCGTGCGTCGCTCGCGCGTCGGGAGCGGCGTAGTGAACGTCGTTGGTCACGACCCACTGCACGCCGATGTCGCGCGCGATGCCCATGAGATGCAGGACGACGGCGCGCTCCTCAGCGAGTCCGTGATACCAGCATTCGATGGCGACGCGGCCGTCGAAGATGTCACGGAGCGTGGCGGCGGCGTCGCGCGCGGCAGATAGCTCGCCGCGCGCGACGAGCGACGGCACCCGGCCGCGCAGGCAGCCGGTGAGTGCGAAGAGCCCGCGTGCGTGTCGTGCCACGAGGTCGAACGGGACGCGCGGCTTTCCGCGCGGGTTGTCCATCCGCGCGCGCGTGACGAGGGTGGAGAGGTTGCCGTAACCCTCGCGATCCATGGCGAGGAGGACGAGATGCGAATCGGCAGCGCCGGCCGCTCCGGCTACATCGGACGCGCCGGCACCGTCGGCCGCGCAGGCATCACCTCGCGCGGCGGCCATACCCATCGTGCCGGCCACCGTGATCTCCGCGCCGATGATGCCGGCGATCTCCCTCTCGTGTGCCGCCTGCGCGAAGGCAACTACTCCACCCAGCTCGTCGTGGTCGGTGAGCGCGAGCGCGCGATGCCCGAGCGCGACCGCGCGCTCTACCAGCTCCTCGGGAAGCGATGCACCATCGAGGAGCGAGTACGCCGAGTGACAGTGCAGCTCGACGTACTCGGGAGCCCTGGCACGCGGCGCGTGGTCGCTACTGTTGCTGGAGCGATGACCGGCGGTGCTCAGTCGTACCACCCTTGCAGGTACCACCTGCCGCCGCCCGCGCGATCCACGAAGAGGAGAAGCTCGCCGCTCTCGCTGTCGCAGAGCCAGTAGTCACGGCGGTAGAAGCCGTCGTCCCACCACTTGCCCGATAGTCTTTCGGGCTCGGAGCAGCGAGCGATGCGCACGCGGCGGCCGCGCCACCACACGGCGCACGGTGCTTCGCTGCCCCGCTTCGTCTCCACTTCCACTTCTACCGGCTCGGGGTCTTCCACCAGCCGCAGTACGCGTTGTGGTGGCGGAGCGGGTAATGGATCCCCGCTTTCGCGAGGATGACTATCTGCTTCCTGCCTTCTCGCTCCTGGGTCTCCCCACTCGCCCGCCTGGTCGGGCCGGTGCTCGTCGCGCTCCACGGGGCGTACGACGCTTCCGCTTCCCAGCTCGGCGCGCAGGCGCGCGAGCGCGGCGTCCATCGCGGCCGCGTCGCGCCAGGATGCCGAGAGGAGATCGCCCTGC
>DASSOX010000300.1:0-5901 GCA_035700125.1 Gemmatimonadaceae bacterium | reverse complement strand
ACCACCGTCGCGCTCCTCCAGCTCGATGCGGTCGTCGGCGTCAAGGCGGAGGTGGACGACAACCACCACATCACGCGAGTCGGCATCACCTGCGCGCTCTGCCATTCCACGGTCGACGACGCCTTCGCGCCGGGGATCGGCCACCGCCTCGACGGCTGGCCCAACCGCGATCTCAACTCGGGCGCCATCATCGCGCTCTCGCCGGCGCTCACGCAGGCGCAGAAGGACGTCTACAACTCCTGGGGCGCGGGCCGCTACGACCCCCGCTTCAACTTCGACGGTCAGAACGGGCCGGTCCTGATCCCGCCGGCCTACGGACTCGCCGGCATCCACAGCGTGACCGTTACCGGCGACGGGCCGAACATCAAGTACTGGAACCGCTACGTGGCCGTCACGCAGATGCACGGGCAGGGGAACTTCACCGAGCCCAGACTCGGCATCGCCATTCACCAGGCGCCGGACGTCGTCGCCTCGAAGCTCGGCGCGCTCCAGGCCTACCAGCTCAGTCTGCAGGCACCGCCCGCGCCGGCAGGCAGCTTCGACGTCGCCGCGGCGGCGCGCGGCGAGGCCGTGTTCAACGGACCGGGGCGGTGCGCTTTCTGCCACTCCGGCGAGACGTTCACGGACGCCAACCAGCGGCTGCACGATCCGTCGCGATTCTTCACCGATTCCACCTACGCGTTCCGCAGCGCCACCGGGATGTGGCGCACGTCGCCGCTGCGCGGCGTGTGGCAGCACGCGCCGTACTTCCACGACGGCAGCTCGCCCACGCTGGCGGACGTGGTCCAACGGTACGACGACAATTTCCACCTGAATCTGAGCGCGGAGCAGAAAGCGGATCTCGTGCAGTACCTGTTGTCGCTGTAGCACCGCTCGGCAGCGTAGCTCCCCGGGGCGCCGGGCGCGCGAGTAGCGCTCGGCGCGTCCGGCGCGTAATCTCTCCGCGTGCCCACCCCCGCTCCGCTCTCCCTCCCCGACACCAGCGCTCGACTTCGCCAGCTCGCCGAGAGCTGGGCGGCGACGCACATCAACGAGCGCGGCAGCTTCCAGACCTGGCTCATCCGCTTCTGCGAGGCGCTGGGCGTCGAGCCGCCCGACCCGCCCACCGAGCGCTATCGCTTCGAGCTCCCGGTGAAGATGGTGGACCGCGAGGGGCGCGAGTCGACGAACTTCATCGACTGCTGGAAGGCCGACCACTTCGCCCTCGAGGCGAAGGCCTCGGGCTCGGGCGCCGGCACGCGCAACGACGCGCTGCTGCGCCGCGCCTTCGGCCAGGTGCGCAACTACGTGGCGCACGTTTCCGGTAATCCGCCCCCGTATTTGATGGTGGTAGACGTCCCGAGCACCCTCATCGTGTGGGATCGCTGGAGCGGTGCCTACGGGGACTACGCCGCCGGGCGCCGCATTCCGCTGGCGTCGCTCGCCGACCGCCCCGACGACATCGCGCTCCTGTACGACATCTTCGCGCAGCCATCGGTGCGCGATCCCCGCGGGAGGGCACAAGTCGTGACGAAGCAGATCGCCGCTCGGCTCGCGGAGCTGGCCGCGGAGCTGGAGTCGCGCGGGCTCGACACGGAGCGCGTGGCGCGCTTCCTCATGCGCTGCGTCTTCTCGTGTTTCGCAGAGGATGTCGGTCTGCTCCCCGACAAGCTCTTCCGCCGCACCCTCGAGACCGCGCGCGCGTCCGGCGACGTGGACCGGCTCGCGCTCGCGCTGACGTCGCTCTGGCAGACGATGGACCAGGGCGGGATGTTCGGCGCCGAGCTGCTGCACCGGTTCAACGGCCACTTCTTCAAGACCGTGGAGGCGCTGCCGCTCGATGCGCGGGACGTGGAGCTGCTCATCGACGCCGCGAAGCACGACTGGTCGAAGGTGGAGCCGTCGATCTTCGGCACGCTGCTCGTGCGCGCGCTCGACCCCGAGGAGCGTCACCGGCTGGGCGCCGAGTACACGCCGAGGGCGTACATCGAGCGGCTGGTGGAGCCGACCGTGGTGGAGCCGATCCGCGAGCGGTGGACGGCGGTGCAGGCCGCGGTGGTCCAGCTGGAGGAGACGGGGAAGAAGAAGGACATGACCGCCGCGGTGAAGCAGCTGCGCGCGTTTCACGAGTGGATGCGCGGGCTGTCGTTCCTCGATCCAGCGTGCGGAAGCGGCAACTTTCTCTACGTGACGATGGCCGCGGTGAAGCGGATCGAGATGGAGGTGCTGAACGAGATCCAGCGGCTCTCGCACGGGCAGGGCGGGCTGGTGCTCGACGAGGTGCATCCTCGGCAGTTCCACGGGATCGAGGTGAAGCCGTGGGCGAGAGAGATCGCGGAGCTCACGCTATGGATCGGCTACCATCAGTTCTGGCGCGAGACGCACGGCGGACGCACGCCGCCGGACCCGATTCTCGAAGATACGGGGACGATCGAGTGCCGCGACGCGGTGCTGGCGTGGGACGAGGTCGTGCACCGTCCGGAGAAGGACCGGCCGGATCCGACGCCGCGGATCAGGCATCCGGTGACGGGGGAGCTGGTGCCGGATCCGGAGGCTCGGCTGCCGTACTATGAATATGTGGGGGCGAGGCAGGCGGAGTGGCCGAGGGCGGATTTCATCATCGGGAATCCGCCGTACATGGGGCAGGCGAGGCAACGCGACGAATTCGGAGACGGGTACGTGGATGCGCTACGTACTGCCTACTCGGAGATGCCCGACTCCGCGGACTACGTGATGTACTGGTGGTACCGCGCAGCCCAACAGGTGGCTGCAGGACGCACGACCCGCGCTGGCCTGATTACCACCAACAAGATCACACAGATCCAAAACCGCCAGATCATCGCGAAAGCGCGGGAATACGGGGCAGGGATAGCATGGGCGATTCCGGACCACGTTTGGTACGGTGGTGGCGATAGTGCGGAGGTTCGTGTCGCGATGACGGTGATCGCGAAGGAGCCAAGGAGCGCTCGGCTCATCCAAGTGGCTCACTCTGAGCGTGTTCGGGGAGATGTACCCGTCATCTCGGAGACAGTTGTGGAGCAACTGAATGTCGACCTCACCGTGACTGCTGACGTAGCTACTGCGGCGAAGGTGCGGCTCCTCGCGAGCGCCGGACTTGGATCACCTGGGTTCAAGCTACATGGATCGGGGTTCTTGGTTCCCGAGGATCGTGCTGAAAGGATTCTCCGTGAGGATCCGAATACGGCGATGATCCTTCGGCCGTTTCGGAACGGGAAAGACCTCACCGCCCATGCCCGCGGAGTCTATGTCATTGATTTCGGACTCATGACGGAGGCAGAGGCGAAGCAGTGGCCTGGTCTGTTCGATATCGTCAGAGCGCAAGTTGCTCCGGATCGCGCAGCGAACCCGCGCTCGAGTTACGCGAGGTACTGGTGGCGGTTCGGAGAGCCGCGGCGCGAGCTGCGCGACGCTTTGCGTGGGCTGCCGCGCTATATCGCGACTGCGTACGTCAGCAAGCACCGGTTCTTCCGGTTCATCAGCGCCAGTATCGCTCCGGAGGATGGCTTACGCGTGCTTGCTTCCGAGGATGCTTATCATCTCGGTGTCCTTTCGTCGTCCATTCACGTTGCGTGGGCATTGGCCGCCGGGGGCCGTATGGGAGTGCGTCATACACCGCGCTACAACCAGAGCCTCTGCTTCGATCCATTCCCGTTCCCCGATGCTGCTGCAAAGCTCCGGGATGACATAGCTCGGATGGCCGATAAGATCGAAGCGCATCGCGATCGAGCCCTCGCCGCAGACGCCCAAGTGACGATGATGAGGGTTTACGACGTAATCGAGCGCTTAAGATGCGGGCAGCCTCTCAAGGATCGAGACCGGCGTGTCTACGAGCTCGCCGCGTGCGGCGTCCTGCGCGATCTGCACGACGAGCTCGATGCCCTCGTCGCCGAGGCGTACGGCTGGCCGTGGCCCATGTCGAAGGAGGAGATCCTCGAGCGCCTCGTCGCGCTCCACGACGAGCGCGTGGAGGAAGAGCAGCGCGGGCTCGTGCGCTGGCTCCGCCCCGACTACCAGATCCCCCGCTTCGGCGCCGACCTGCCGGCCGCTGCGCTCGATCTCCCCTCAGCGCCGGCCGCCGCGAAGCCGGACGTCGCCGAGCGTCGGCCCTGGCCGACCACCGCGGTCGAGCAGCTCGCGGCCATCGGTGCGCTCGTGTCGCAGCGTCACGTCACCCCCGAAGAGGCCGCCGCGAGCTTCACCGGCGCGCGGCGCGACCTCGTGCTCCGCCATCTCGAGACGCTCGCACTCATGGGCGAGATTACCCTCGACGCCGACGGCCGCTATCACGCGGCTCGGAAGGTCGCGTGATGAGGTGCGAAACGTAGGTGCTATAAACGAAATCGCTGCTGCATCCCGAAGCCGGGTTTGCAAATAGTCAGCGGGGGCTCCCCTCCGACCTTGCCACTTTTCGCTAGCAACCCGCTGTCGAACGTATCGAAATAGGAAACGGAAACCGAAAGCGCTGTGGCAACGTGTATCGCATCCTTCGGCTTGATACCCAGGCCCCACACGAGTTCCCGCGCGCGCTCCGCGATGAATCGGTCGACGTCAACCGTCAGGAAGAATTGGCGTCGGAAGAACCGCCGCACGGTTTCCGCGCGCTCCGAAGGAATCGGCTGCTTGCCACGCAGAGCCAGGACCTCAGCGATTGTGAGCGCCGAAATCACGATTTCAACTTTCCCTTCCTCTGCCGCATTGAGCACGAGCTCACAAGCATCTGCTCGCTCGGGCTCGTTGAGCAGATACGCCAGACATGCTGCGGAGTCCCAGTAGCGTTGATCAGTCGTACTCGCCACGGTACTCGATCCCGCGTAGGATCCCGCGAACCATGTTCGCTCTCGGCAACTGAGCGTCGTTCTCCAGCACCTCGAATGAGCGAACGTCGATCCGCTGTGGGGCTCCATCCTTGCGGGACCAAACTACCCCGCGAACTATGACCAGCTTGTCAAAAGCCTTCAGAACGGACCCGAGTAGATCATCCTTGAAGTGGCACTCTACACGGTGATCTCGTACCCGATCTTGGACGAAGAACCGATAGCCATCGCGCTTGGAGACGGTAACCAATAGCCCCTCGACCGCGCCGATACTCTTCACCTTGCCCATGATGATTTCATCGACGTTGGCCGCGACCCGCTGCGTCGGCGCCACCGTCACCGGACCAATTCGGATCGTGCTCGTTCCGACTTCTCCTGCAGCGAGAATCCCGGCAAGGCGCTTCGCACTGCGCAGGGCTGAATCCGTGAAAAAGGCCGGTCTGCCTACCCCATCTTCTTCAAGCGCGCGCATGCCATCACCAGCTGCTGTCATGATACGCTCGACGACAGCTGGTGTGAGAGCATCATCGAGTATTTCGGGCTCTGCCTCAAGGACCGCGCTGCCGGCGCGCAGTTCCCTGATGATCCAGCGTAGCGCAGTGGCATCGCCGGCCACTTCTTGCGCAACCTCACGGACAACCGCAAGCAACGCCTGCGCGGCCTCGGCGAACTCCTCCACCGAGACGTCTGGGCGATCAAGCTTGAGGAAGAGGTTGGTAGCTGGCATCGCGCATTCCGTTAGTCGGGCTTTCCACCCTACAATCGGGGCAATCTACGCTGCACCCACATCGCAGCAAGCGGACTCCCGGTATGGACCGAAGGCAACCACTGCGAGGTCCGTACCAAAGATGTCCCGAAGACGCTCCCCTGTCGATGGCGCGCCGTCATGGCCGAGTCCGGCGCGACGGCGTCGTTGGACACGGGCTATATAACGACAGGAGAGGACGTTGGTTCCGCGGCGTGGAGATCTGTTGCTGCCTCCGCTCCGTACATGCCCGCCAGTTCCGCCGGGTACTCGCTCCACTCGCGCCCGTCCAGGAGCCGGCCGCCGGACTTCGGCGTCCTCCCGCCCCACTGCTTCCAGAAG
>DASSOX010000299.1:0-12528 GCA_035700125.1 Gemmatimonadaceae bacterium | reverse complement strand
ATCCTTTTTCGAGGAGACGAAGCCCGTAGCGGCGATCTGCCACGGACCGTGGATGCTCGTTGAAGCGAACGTCGTGAAGGGTCGCGAGGTGACCTCGTGGCCATCGCTCGAGACCGACCTGGAAAACGCCGGCGCGAAGTGGGTGGACCGCGAAGTGGTGGTGGACCACGGCCTCGTTACCAGCCGCAAGCCCGCCGATATCCCCGCGTTCAACGCGAAGATGATCGAGGAGTTTGCCGAAGGCGATCACGCGGGGCAGAAGCGAAGCGTCCAACCTCGCCGCGAGCACGCGGCACGCCCGGAAGCGCGCCCCTGAGCGACCTGCTTACATCGTCATCCCCGCGAAAGCGGGGACCCATGTCAGTCAGACCGAACATGGGTCCCCGCTTTCGCGGGGATGACGGTTGGTAAAGCCAGATCACTACACAAACTCGAGCGGGCTCGGCAACTGCCGAGCCCGCTCGAAATAAAAGACCTGACCCCGTCGTTCAGTTCGAGGTCACACCAGCCGAGTCGGCAGCCTCGCCACGGGTCTCGATCACGAACACCACGCGGCGGTTCTTCTCAGCGCCCGGCTCCGAGCCCCAGGCGTTCGGCACCACGAGGCGGGTCTTGCCGTAGCCAATCGTCTTGAGCTCGTTGCTCAGCCCCTGCGACGACAGGTAGTCCTTCACGGCCTCCGCGCGACGGCGCGAGAGGTCGAGGTTGTAGCGCACCGAGCCAGCCGGATCCGCGAAACCCTCGACGGTGATCAGCGAGCCGGGGTAGTACTTCTGCGCAACCTGCGCGAAGCGGTTGAGCAGCGCCTCGTCCTCGGCGCGAACCGTGGCATCGTCGAACGCGAAGTGCACGGGCATGTCGAACTTCAGGCCCTCTTCCATCGCGGTGATCTTGGCGCCGAATTCAGTCCGGAGCCCGTCGAGATCCTTGCGCAGCGATGCGATATCCACCGTCAGTGAGCTGTCAGCCGCCATGCGTGCCATACGCTCGGCCGCAACGCTGGAGTCGGTGTGAGCCCGCTCAGCCGCCAAGCCCTCGCTCAGCGAAGTCCGGACGAACCCCTTCGATGCGCACGCGGCCATCAGGGGTGCGACCAGGGCGAGTGCTGCGATGGTCTTGAGGTGTGCTTTCATTGTGTGCTCCGGTTATTTCCACTCGAGTGAATTGTGTCTGGAACGCGAATCACTGCCGGCGCTAGAGACATTGCCAAAAATGTGCCCCTATGGCTGTGTGTGATTCGCGTCACCCTGCGCCGCCCGTCGGCGACTCCGTGACCCCGGCTCAGCCGGCTTCCTCAGTCACGCGCGCACATTCTGCTGCAACTCGCTCGGCAAATCTGCGACGCCCGTCACATATGTTGCTGGTCTCGTAGCGGAAGGTCGATGTCCGGCGGCAGATCGGGCGCATCGTCGAGCGCTGATGGCTGTTCTCCACTCTTCGCGAACACCTTCTCCACGAAACGGCGACGATGATGGTAGCACGCGCCTCGCTCGCGCAGGCCCGCGAGGTGCGCGGGCGTCCCGTATCCGGCGTTGCTCTCCCACGCGTACGCCGGGTGGCGCGCCGCGAGCGATCCCATGAGCCGGTCGCGCGTCACCTTCGCGACGATGGACGCGCAGGCGATGCTGAAGCACTTGTCATCGCCATCCACGACCGCGATGTGGGGGACGCCGAGAGTACGTATGGGACGTCCGTCTATCAGCACGTGGTCGGGCGGCATGCGCAGCTGCGCGAGCGCACGCCTCATGGCGAGCGTCGTCGCGTGGTAGATGTTGAGGCGGTCTATCTCCTCGACGGATGCGGCACCGAGCCCCACTGCGAGCGCCCGGCCAACAATTAGCCGCGAGAGCCGGCGTCGCTCGGCGGGAGCGAGAAGCTTGGAGTCGTCCACGCCGCGCAGCGCGCGAGCGCCCGGGGGCATGATGATGGCACACGCGACGACGGGGCCCGCGAGCGAGCCCCGTCCTACTTCATCCACTCCGGCTATGAGCTCTCCTCCGCCGCGGCGCAGGTCGCGCTCGATGGAGGTCCAGCGTTGGCGGCGCGGCCTGCTAGCACCGCGCGACACGCCGGCCACCGCTCCCTACTCGCCGCTCTGGCGCGGGGCGGTCTTGCGCTCGCGGATGCGAGCGGCCTTTCCGCTCACGGCGCGCAGGTAGTACAGCTTTGCGCGGCGAACGCGCCCACGGCGAACCACGGAGATGTCGCCGATCATTGGGCTGTGCAGGGGGAAGATTCGCTCGACGCCGATTCCGTTCGAGATCTTGCGAACGGTGAAGGTCTGGCTCACGCCACTCCCGCGACGGGCGATGCACACGCCCTCGAAGGCTTGGAGGCGCTCCTTTTCACCCTCTTTCACGCGCACGTTGACGCGCACGGTGTCGCCGGGACGGAACGGGGGGACGTCGCCCCGCATGTATTCTTTCTGAGTTTCGATGAAGGGATGCATGGTACGCTCGGGGCCTGGGTTGCCCGTTGGAAAGCCTGTTGTCTACAGAACTTCCAACCTAATGGGGCTGCGGGCATTTTGCCAGCGGCGGCAAGGCGGCCGCCGCGACCTTTTTGGGGGCCGGGCCAGCCCCAGCCGCTGAACGACCCGGGGGAGGGCCGCCAATATGGCGATCCCTCCCCCGTATCTCGGCTTCCCTCACGACCCGCACGGGGGTCGTGTACCGTGCTCAGGGCACCGTCACGGTCTTCTGGATCGTGACGACCTTCTTGTCCTTGAGCATGGTCATCTTCACGGTATAGCTCCCCGACCTCGAGTAGTACTTCTCGGGCACGTGCGACGAGCCCGCCTGCGTGCCGTCGCCGAAGTACCAGCTGAAAGCCGAGCCACCGTCTGCCGCGAGGGAGCGCGCATCGAAGTCGCAGACGCGGTTGGTGCCGCACTTGTAGCTCCAGGTGGTGCTGGAACTCGGGCTCGACGTGGGATTCGTGGTCGTCTCCGAGCCCGTACCCGAGGTGCCGGTGGTCACGCTCTTCGTGACCGTGGCGAAGTTCATCTTCACGTCGTAGATGTAGAACTTCACCGTGTACGTGCCGGCCTTGGCGTACGTCTTGGTGAGCTTCGCGGAGCCCGCCTGCGAACCGTCACCGAAGATCCAGGTGCGCGAGAGAACGCCGAGTGGCGCGGTGGACGCGCTCGCGTCGAAGGTGCAGGTGGTACCGCTGCACGAATACTTGAAGCTCGCCGTGGGATCGCTCGTGGAGGTGCTCGTCGTGGCAGGCGGATCGTCTGGCTCGGGCGCCGGTGCCGGCTCGCTGGTGGTGGTGGAGGAGCTCGCGATGAAGCCCGTGTAGATGATTCGGTTCGGCGAGCCCGACGCGTTCTTCACGTAGCCGTACGAGGAGTTGTTCAGGAGCGCGCTCTTCACCGACGACGGCGAAGCACCTGGGTGCGCGCTCAGGTAGAGCGCGGCGGCGCCCGCTACGTGCGGTGAGGCCATCGAGGTCCCGCCCATGATCCGCGTGGCGTCGTCGCTGGTGTTGAAGGCCGAGAGGATGCTGTTCCCCGGCGCGAACACGTCCACGCAGCTCCCGTAGTTGGACCACGAGGAGCGATAGTCGTTGGGATCGGTGGAGGCGACCGTGATCACCTGCGACACGCGCGCCGGCGACTGCTTGCACGCATCGGAGTTGTCGTTGCCCGCAGAGACCACGTAGGTGACGCCGCTGGCGATAGACTCACGCACGAAATCGTCGAAGATCGAATTGGCAACCGAACCGAGGCTCATGTTGGCGACCGCGGGGAGCTTGCGATGACCGGTCACCCAATCCACGCCGGCCACGATCTTGGAGAGCTCGGAGTTGCCGTAGCAGTCGAGGACCTTCACCGAGTAGATGTTGGCCTTCTTCGCGACCCCGTAGGTGGAACCGGCTATGGTGCCCGCCACGTGGGTGCCATGTCCCTGGCAGTCGGTGCCGCTCCCGCCGAACGCGTCGAAGGCGAAGTGCGCGCGACCACCGAACTGATGATGCGTGGTTCTCACGCCGCCATCTATCACGTAGACGTTCACGCCCGCGCCCGTAGCGCCGTAGGCGTAGCGGCTGTCGAGCGGATACGCGTGCTCATCCATCCGGTCGAGCCCCCAATCGGGACTGTACTGGATGGTGGTGGACTGCGCCTTCACGCGGATGTCTGGCTGTATGAGCGCGACCTTCGAATTGTGACTGAGGGAGTCTGCCTGCGCCTTGCTGAGCTTCGCGGCGAAGCCCTTGAGGGCGTAGCGGTAGGTCTGCTGGATCGCCGAGCGCCGGTTCCACATGAGCTCTTCGGTGGCTGCGTCGACGTCGCTCACGCCCTTCTTGAGGAGGACGATGTACTGCCCTGGTATGGTATCTGCCTGAACCGCTGAGACGGGGGCCGGGCTGTCCGGCGAGGTGAGAGGCGTGTCGGGGCCCGCAACATCCTTACATGCGGTGACCGCGAGCGCACCCAGAGCAATAGCGAAGAGGCGTTTCATCGTGGGACTCCAGTCGTGGCTGTCCGCGCGACGGCTCGACTGGCATGGCGCTCTCCTTCTGGCGCTTTAGCCTCGTAGCTTTGCGTCGCCGCCTTTCGACGGCTTTGCCCTCGTCACTGGCCGGGAAGGCCTAGCAACCGTGCGAGTGTTGAATTTTCGTTTCTGGCGGCAGGTGCTTCGTACAGCAGCGGGTTCAGGTAATACGGGAGCAGCTGCATCGACCAGGGGGCCGGCGCACTGCAATCGTGTGCTGTCAATGGTGTCAACGCTACCTCGCTCGGGGCCTCCGGCAAAGAGATTCGCGCACGCCGCTGCCACTTTGACTGTGCGGTCAGTCAGTTCGGCTCGCTGAGCCCGCTCGCGGCCGCTGGACCTCCCTCTCCGACGCGCGCCGAGCCTCCGAACCGCGTCGAGGAGGGCTTCCCCCCTCGCCTCGCGGCCCCCCGCCGGAAGCCCGCATCCGAGGGCTCATGGCTAGACCTCCAAGCCCTCTCTGGGGTAACAATTAGAGTGAATTAATGCGAAGATCCTTCGCACTGTTACACGTCGTTGGAGAGTATTTCCGCATGAGCCAAGCAGGAGAAACGAGAGCGCGACCCGCCATCGATTTCCACGCGGCCGGGGGTGTGGACCGCTCGCGTCTGGAGCGCAGCCTCGGGCTGCACGGCGAGAGGGTTGGCTACGGCCGCTATCACTTCACCGGGGGGAAGGAGCCGCACTGGGTAGACCTCTACACCGCCGCCTTCCCACGCTGCGACTGCGCCGATCACCTCTGGCGCGACGCCGTCTGCAAGCACATCCTCGCTGCCCTCATCCGCGAGGGAAATGAGATGGTGCTCGGCGAGGTTGGACGCCTGGTGGCCGGACTGCGAAGCGCCGCCTGACATGACCGCACGAAGGCCTTCCGAGCGCGCACGATCGGCCGCGAAGAAGGCCTTCGACATCCCCCGCATGCTGCGGCTCATCGAAGCCGCGGTGGACCCCTATCCCAAGGCCGCGCTCTTCGAGCTGGCGGAGCGCGGCCACCTATCGGTCTTCGAGCAGCTCGTTGCGTGCATCATCTCCATCCGCACCCGCGATGAGGTGATGCTCCCCACCGCCCTGGCGCTCTTCGAGGCCGCCCCGGATGCCGCCGCCGTCGCAAAGCTGGGCACCTCCGGCATCGATGACCTGATCCACGACTCGGCCTTCCACGAGCCCAAGTCGCGCCAGATCCACGCGATCGCCGAGCGCACCGTGAAGGAGTACCGCGGCACGCTCCCCTGCGACGAGGCCGTCCTCCGCTCCTTCTCCGGCGTGGGTCCCAAGTGCGCGAACCTCGTCCTCGGAATCGCCTGCGGCCGCCCTGCCCTCGGCGTGGACGTCCACGTCCACCGCGTCACCAACCGCTGGGGCCTGGTCTCCGAGAAAACCCCGGAGCAGACCATGAAAGCCCTCGAGGCGATCGTCTCTCCTCGCTACTTCCTCGACCTCAATCGCCTCCTCGTCCCCTTCGGCAAACACATCTGCACCGGGAGGTTGCCTCACTGTAGCACCTGCCCGGTGCTGGATTACTGTCGCCAGGTCGGAGTGGGGAGACATCGGTGAAACGAGAGAGCAGAATGCAGAAGGCAGAAAGCAGGAGCCGCACACTGAAAGAAGTCATTCCCGCGACTTGCGGGGATAACGGCTATTTACCTACAGCCCTCACCCCCAGAGGAGCTCCTGCTCTCTGCCTTCTGCTTTCCTATTTCACTTCACCACTATCGTCTTCCAATTCACGAACTCTCTCACCCCAGCTTCGCCGAGCTCGCGGCCGTAGCCGGAGCGTTTGATGCCGCCGAAGGGGAGGCGCGGATCGGAGGCGACCATCGCGTTCACGAAGACCTGGCCGGCTTCGATATCGGAGATGAAGCGGGAGCGCTCGGCTTCATCGTTCGTCCAGACGCTGGAGCCGAGGCCGAAGGAAGTGTCGTTGGCGAGGGCGATCGCGGCGTCGATGTCGCGCGCGCGGAAGACGGAGGCCACGGGGCCGAAGAGTTCTTCGCTGTATGCCGGAGAGTGGGTAGGGATCTTCGTGAGGACGGTGGGCTTGTAGAAGTTGCCGGGACGCGGGAGTCGCTTGCCGCCGGTCAGCACCTTTCCGCCCGCCTCCACGGTGCGCGCCACCTGCTCCTCCAGACCCTCGAGAATCGCCGGGGTGGCGAGCGGGCCGACGTCGGTCTTCTCGTCGAGCGGATCGCCGACGGTGAGACGCTCCATGGAGCGTACGAAGCGCCACTCGAATTCGTCGGCGATCTTCTCGTGCACGATGAAGCGCTTCGCGGCGATACACGATTGACCCGAGTTCACCACGCGCGCCTTCACCGCGGTGCTCACCGCCGCGTCGAGGTCGGCGCTCGGCATCACGATGAAGGGATCGCTGCCGCCCAGCTCCAGCACGCTCTTCTTGATGACCCTGCCCGCGACGGACGCCACTTCGCTCCCCGCGTGCTCGCTCCCCGTGACCGTCACCGCCGCCACGCGCTTGTCGGCCACTACCTCTGCCACGCGTGACGACGAGATGAGCAGTGTCTGGAACTCGTGCCCGTCGAAGCCCGCGCGGCAAAGGACGTCCTCGATCGCCAGCGCGCATTGCGGGACATTCGACGCGTGCTTCAACAGCCCCACGTTTCCCGCCATGAGCGCGGGCGCGGCAAAACGGAAGACCTGCCAGAAGGGGAAGTTCCAAGGCATCACCGCGAGCACCACGCCCAGCGGCTGGAAGACCACGTAGCTCTCCTTCGCCTCCGTCTTCACATCCTCGCGATCCAGAAAGCGCTCGGCGTTCTCCGCGTAATATCTGCACGCGAGAGCGCACTTCGCCGCCTCTGCCGCGGCGCTCGAGATCGGCTTCCCCATCTCGAGCGTCATGATCCGCCCCAGCTCGCGCTGCTCGCTCTCGAGGATCTCCGCCGCCCGCAGCATCTTCTCCGCCCTCTCCGTGAAGCTCGTCCGTCTGTGCCGCGCGAACGCCTCCGCCGCCCACTCCAGCCGCCCCTGCAACTCGCTGGGTGTGAGCTCGGGATAGTCGCCGAGTACTTCGCCCGTGGCGGGATTGATGGATTTCATGGGGAGATCGTGGTGAGGGTAGTGGGGAGAGAAGAGATGGGACAGGAAACAGGAAACAGGAACTGCATGGCTCGTTCCGGCCATCTAACAGTCGTCGTTGTCGTTCCCTGTTCCCTGTTTCCTGTTTGCTGTCTCCTTGCCCCTCTCTCCCGTCAGCCTGCGCCCCTCGTCCATCCTCCATTCGGCGATCTTCGCGTGGTCACCCGATAAGAGGACATCGGGGACGCGGAGGCCGCGGAAGTCGGCGGGGCGGGTATAGCTGGGGGCGCTGAGGCCGGGAACCCAGTGTGAGTCGGTGCGCGCGCTCTCGTGGTCGGACATCGCGCCCTCGAGGAGCCGAACGGTGGCGTCGATGATCGCGAGCGCGGCGGGCTCGCCGCCGGAGAGGACGAAGTCGCCGAGCGAGATCTCCTCGGTGGCGAGGTGATCGGCGACGCGCTGGTCCACGTCTTTGTAGTGGCCGCAGAGGAGCGTGAGCTCTTCGCCCGCGGCGAAGCGCATGGCGTCGGCCTGCTCGAAGCGACGGCCGCGCGCGGAGAGAAGCGCTATCGGGTCGCGCGCGCCGAGCGACTCCACCGCCTCGAAGAAGGGACCCGGCTTCATCACCATCCCCGGGCCGCCACCGAAGGGGTAGTCGTCCACCGTCCGGTGACGATCGTGCGTGAAGTCGCGGAGGTCCACGATGTTGTAGACGACGCTCCCCGCGGCGGCCGCACGCGCGGGGATGCTGAGCTCGAGAGGCCTGAAATACTCCGGGAAGATCGTGACGACGTTGATCCGGAGCGTCACTCGAAGAGACCTTCGGGTGGCGTGGCGACGATGGTTCTGGCCGCGCGGTCCACGCTCTCGATGAATTCCTCGTGGAAGGGGAGTACCACGCTTCCGGAATCGCGACTCACCTCGAGCGCGAGCCCCTGCGGCAGCTCGATGACGTCGCTCACCACGCCGAGCTTCTCCCCGTCCGCGAGTAGCACGCTCATGCCGGCAAGTTCGTGCACGTACACCTCTCCTTCCGACGGCGGTTCGAGCTCACTCGCGGGCGCCAGAAGGTAGCGTCCGCGCCAACGCTCCGCCTCGGTGCGATCGAGGATCTCATCGAACGAGACGAGGATGGACCCGTCACCCTGCGGGCGCGCGCGGCGCACCGTGAGCGTCCTGCCGGCAGGGTCGGGATCGCCCTCGGCGGTGCCGACCCGGATAGCGCGACCGGCCGCGAAGACCGCGGCCGGCGCGTCGGTGAGCGGCTCTACGTCGAGCTCTCCCCGAATCCCGTGTGCCCTGCGCAGCCGCCCGACGATCATCAGCTCGGGCGGGCTCACCTCACCCCTCGGCGCTCGATGCTTCGGGCGAACCCTCGCCGGCCGATACATCGGCAGTCGATGCGTTCTCTTCCGCCCGCTCGCTCACCGGCACCGCGCTCCCGATCCGACGCGCGCCGGCGCGCCGCTCGTGCCGCAGCTTGAGCACACCGGCCTTCCGCAGGAGCGAGCGCACCGTGTCCGATGGCTGCGCTCCCACGCCGAGCCAGTAATCGGCACGCGCGGTGTCTACTTCCAGACCACCCTCTGCCTGCCGGGGGTTGTAGTGCCCGATCGTCTCGATGAAGCGCCCATCTCTCGGGCTCCTCACGTCGGCCACCACGATGCGATAGATCGGTGTCTTCTTCCGCCCGACACGGCGGAGACGGATTCTAACCATTTCTCTCCATTCCCCTCTAAAGGGTGTTCTGTGAAACCCCGGGCTCATCGCGCCATCCGGACCATCCGGAGCGCACCCGGGAACTGCGGTGATAAGGAAGCAGAGAGCAGAGAGCAGTGAACTACCTCGGCGGTGAGGACCCCACCTCCAGGAGCCGTTCCTGCTTTCTGCTGTGTGCTTTCTGCTCTCTTTCTCCCCTACCTCATCCCCATCATCCCCAACCCACCCCTCCCCCCGCTCCCCATCCGCTTCATCATCTTCTGCATCTCGCGGAACTGCTGGAGGAGGCGGTTTACTTCGCTCACGGGGCGGCCGCTTCCGCGGGCTATGCGGAGGCGGCGGGTGCCGTTGATCATGCCCGGCTGCTTGCGTTCGGCGGGCGTCATCGAGAGGACGATCGCCTCGACGTGACGCATGCGGCGCGGGTCGGTGTTGGCCTGCTTGAGCATCTTGCTGTTAACGCCCGGGATCATCTTCAGGAGACCCTCGAGCGGGCCGAGCTTCTGGATCTGCTTCATCGTGACGAGGAAGTCCTCGAGGTCGAGGCCTTCCTTGCGCACCTTCTTCTCGAGGCGCTTCGACTCCTCTTCGTCGAAGGTCTCCTGCGCCTTCTCCACCAGAGTGACGATGTCGCCCATCTGGAGGATGCGCCCCGCCATGCGGTCGGGGTGGAACTCCTCGAGCGCATCTATCCGCTCGCCGACGCCGATGAACTTGATCGGCTTCCCGGTTACCCCGTGGATGGAAAGCGCCGCGCCGCCGCGCGCATCGCCGTCCATCTTGGTGAGCACGACGCCGGTGATCCCCAGGGCGTCGTTGAAGCCCTTGGCGATCCGCACCGCATCCTGACCGGTCATACCGTCGGCGACGAAGAGGATCTCGTCGGGGCGCACGGCTTCCTTGAGCCGCTCGAGCTCCGACATCATCTCCTCGTCGATCTGCAGCCGGCCGGCGGTGTCCACGATCACCACGCGCTCGCGAGCACGACGGGCCTCCTCGATCCCCTTGCGGGCGATCTTCACCACGTCCTTCGCCTCGCGATCGAGGAAGATCGGAACATCCACCTGCTCGGCGAGCGTCGCGAGCTGGTCTATTGCCGCGGGACGATAGATATCTGCCGCCACGAGGCGCACCGTGCGTCCATCGCCCTTGAGCTTACGCGCGAGCTTGGCGACGGTGGTCGTCTTACCCGACCCCTGCAATCCAACGACGAGCACCACCGTGGGCGGCACGGTGCTCATCTTGAGCCCCTCGCGCCGCTCGCCGAGCATGGTGGCCAGCTCGTCGTGGACGATCTTGACGAGCTGCTGACCTGGTGAGACTGTCCGCAGCGCCGAAACCCCGACAGCCTTCTTCTCTACCCGCTCGAGGAACTCGCGCGTAAGCTGGAAGTTGACGTCCGCCTCCAGCAGCACGCGCCTGACCTCGCGCAGCCCCTCTTTTATGTCGGATTCCGACAGGACGCCTCTTCCCCGCAGCCGCGTGAAGATTGCGTCCAGTTTCTCGCTGAGTTCATCAAACATAGCCGTGAAAGGTATGCTCGATTAGAATTTGGGGGAAGGGAGAATGAGGGAAGAAGGCAGACAGCAGAGAGCAGAAGGCAGGAACGGCTCGCAGGGCGAGATCCCTCGACCCCGAGGCCGTTCACTGCTTGCTGCTCCCTGTCGCTGACTATCCCCTCCTGATCTCCACCCCGCCGGGTTTTCTCTGCCCTCTGCTTTCTGCTTCCTGCTTTCCCTGATCAATGTCCCGTACCCAGCGTAAGGAAGAAATCCTCCGTTCCGAGTTGCCGCCAACGCTGCCGATCATGGCGCTGCGCTCGACCATCGTGTATCCGCTCGGCACCATCGCCGTGCAGATGGGCGCGCCGGAGAATCTCGAGCTCATCAGGGCGAACGACGAGCCCGGGCTCATCGTAGGACTCCTCGTGGCGAGCGGGGAGCACGACGAGCCGGTCAACCCGGACTGGCTGGTGGGACGCGTAGGCGTGGCGGCGCGCGTGCACGAGCGGATCAACCTGCCGGGCGACACGATCCAGATCACGCTGCAGGGGCTCCGGCGCATCGTGGTCGAAGAGGTGATCTCGCGCGAGCCGTACCCGGTGGCGCGCATCAGGCCGGCCAAGGAGAAGCCGCTCGATCTCGGACGCGGCGAGGAGCTGATGTCGCGGCTCGTATCGGCCGCGGAGTCGCTCGCCGAGATGGTGGACCGCATCCCCGACGAAGTCCCGGAGATCCTCAAGATCAACATGGCCGATCCCGGTCGCTTCGCCGACCTCGCGGCCACGAACATGAACTTCAGGATCGCCGACAAGGACGAAGTCGTGCAGCGCCTCGACATCGAGGAGCGCATCCGCTTCGTCCTCGGCCGCCTCGAGCGCGAAGTCGCTCGCGCCCGCGTCATGGAGGACGTGAAGCGGCAGACCGAGGTGAAGATCGAGCAGCACCAGCGCGAGTTCTATCTGCGCCAGCAGCTGCGCGCGATCCAGGCGGAGCTGGGTGAAACCGACCCCGGCGAGAAGGAAGTGTCCGAGCTCCTCAGGCGCATCGACGAAGTGGGGCTTCCGGAGAAGGCGGCGCAGGAGGCGCGCCACGAGACCGAGCGGATGCGCATGCTCTCGCCCGCATCGAGCGAGTATCAGGTCATTCGCACCTACCTCGACTGGCTCCTCGCGCTCCCCTGGAATCAGCGCTCCGGCGAGGAGGACATCGCGCTTACCAAAGTGCAGGAAGCGCTCGACGCCAAGCACTACGGGCTGAAGGAAGCGAAGGAGCGGATCCTCGAGTATCTGGCCGTGCGCAAGCTGCGCGGCGGCGATCCGCACGGGCCGATCCTCTGCTTCGTCGGTCCTCCGGGAACGGGGAAGACCTCGCTCGGCGAGGCGATCTCCGAGTCCATCGGTCGCGCCTTCTACCGCATCTCGGTTGGCGGCGTGCGCGACGAAGCGGAGATCCGCGGCCACCGTCGCACGTACGTTGGCGCAATGCCCGGGCTCATCATCCAGGCGCTCCGGCGCGTCGGCGTGCGCGACCCCGTGCTGATGATAGACGAGATCGACAAGATGACGCACGGCGGGATGTCGGGCGATCCGACCGCGGCGATGCTCGAGGTACTCGATCCATCGCAGAACAATTCGTTCGTGGATCACTACGTCAATCTTCCCTTCGATCTTTCGTCGGTGCTCTTCATCTGCACGGCGAACAATCTCTTCGACATCCCCGCGCCGCTGCGCGACAGGATGGAGGTGATCCGCATCGCGGGCTACACCATCGAG
>DASSOX010000298.1:0-4831 GCA_035700125.1 Gemmatimonadaceae bacterium | reverse complement strand
GGAGCGCACCAGTTGTCGGAGTACCCGTTGTCCGATGAATAGCGGCGCATGAAGGAATGACTGCCCGTCCCGATACTGCCGCGTCCGTCGCCACAAACACCCGGGCGCGAGGCGAAGCGGAGCTGCGCCGAACCGTCACCGATACTCGACACGCGGCTCGCCAGCGACTGAGCGTGCACCGGCGCGCCGACAACCGATAGCGCTACGGCGGTGGCGAGCACCATCACGGCTCTCGCCACCGCGACCGCATCGGACACCGGGGTACGGCGCGCCAGGATTGCCGCAGATGATTTCACGATCGCTCGCATGGTGGCCTCCCTCACTTCTCGAGAATGGAAGTCAACAACTGCACCACACGGGGATCGTCCTTCTGCCCGAGCCAGAAGAAGGCCCGCTTCCGCATCGAGTGATCCGGATCGCTGCGCGCAATTTCTATCAGTCCGTCCACAGACGCCGAGTCGTCGCGCTGCGAAAGCACGAAGATCATCTGCCGCTTCAGCTCCTTCTCCGGAAGCTCCCGATACAGCTCCAACAGCTTCGATGTCGGAGTATCGCCCTGGCCAATCCAGAACAGCGCCTGCTTTCGCACCGCTACCGCTCCGTTACCGCGTGCTATACTCATCAGCGCGGCATTCCCCGCGCCGTCCGGAAGCTGCGAGAGCACGAAGGTGGCCTGCTTCCGCATGGACTCGTCTTCCGAGTCGTCGGTGGCGATGGCGCGTACGGGGTCGAGCACCGCCGCTTCACCAACCTGCCCCGCCCAGAACAGCGCGGGCTTGCGGACCTCGATCGGACGATCGCGATCGCGAGCGAGCTCGATGAGCTTCGGCCACACGGTCACGCTGTCGGCCAGCGCAACGGGCGTGATCGCCTTCCGCGCTACGTCCTCGTTGGCCGTGCGCGCGAGGCCAAGGAAGTAGTCGGCGGCTTCACGCGCGCCAACCACTCCGAGGTCGGCAACCGAAGTGGTAGTGTCGTGACTCCGCCCCACGTAGCTGCGCAGCTTCGTCACCGTGCCGTTCGCAACGGTGAGCCGCACGCGTACAGGCCCCGGCTCGCAGTTGTACTCCCAACCATCGCCTCCGCGAATCCCAGTCGAGATCCGCTCCGACGGCGACCGGAAGGAGATGCTTCCCTCGCCATTTCCGCACACTCCCGGCCGGGAGGCGAAGCGCAGCTCCGCCTCTCCCTGCACCGCAGCTATCCGTTGTGCCAGCGACTGCTGCGCACGCACCGCTGCCGGCGCGAGCAGCGACACCACCGTCCCGGCGGCGAGCAGCGACTTCGTCCGCCGCGTCCATGTGCGGCTCACGCGCCTGTCAGAGCGAGTCATTTGTGATCAGCTCCTCGAGAAGTTTCCGCACCCGTGGATCGTCGCGCTGGCCGAGCCAGAAGATCGCCTTCTTGCGCAGCTCCACGTCGGGATCGTGCTTCGCGATGTCTATCAGCTTGTCGGTCGCTGCGCTGTCGTTGCGCTGCGAGAGAACGAAGATCATCTGCTCCTTCAGCTCCTGGTCGGGAAGCCGGCCATACATCGACACGATCTCCGCGATCGGCATCCCGCTCTGACCGGCCCAGAAGAGCGCCTTCTTGCGAACGTCCACGTTCTGCTTCGAGTCGGTAGCGACATCCAGGAGCCAGCGCCGGTTCTCGGCGCTCCCGCTCTGCGCCACGCTCATGAGCACCTGCTCCTTCAATCGCTGGCTCTCGAGCGTGGGGAATAGCTCGCGCAGGTAGCCCACGTCTCCCTCGCTGCCCCGCATCTGGCCGAGCGCGAGGATCACCCGTGCGCGTGTCTCCTCGGAGACATCCTTCCTCGTCGCGAGGTCGCGCAGGATCTGGCCCGCGCGCTCGCCGGGATGCTGCGACAACGCGAAGATCGCCTTGCGCTGCAGCTCCTCGTCCTTCGACGAGCGCAATACGGAATCCAGCAGCGCAACGGACCGGTCGCCCGGCACCTGGCCGAGCCAGAAGATCGCCTGGCCCCGTACATCCGCCGATGGGTCGCTGCGCGCCACACCTAGCAGAATGTTCGCACTCTCATCGTTGTTCTTCTGCGAAACGAGGAAGACGGCCTTCCTGCGCAGCGACTCCGAGCATGCGTCGCGGCGAGCGAGGACCTTCTTGAGAACCGGGAGCGCCTGATCAGCGTCCATCTGCATGAGCGCGTTGAGTGCGGCCACGCGCATGTCATCATCGTCGGACGGACATCCCTGGGTGGCGGAGTCCGCGGCCTTGTGGATCGCCTCGGCGGCCTGCGCCTCGCCCCGGCGCGCCAGCTCGCCGCGGATGCGCGTCTCGAGCGCCGAAGCATCGCCGCGCGTAGCCGCCGACGGGTAGCGCGAGCGCTGGTCCTGAAGACTCGCGATCGCATCGTGCAGGTCGTCGGTGCCGCCGCGGCGGTAGAGTGCGAAGGCGCGCCAGTAGAGCGCGTCGCCGGCGTAGGCCGACTCGCCGTAATCGTCGGCGATCTGCTCGAAGATGCGTGCGGCACGCCCGTAGTCACCGTCGTTCAGCGCCTTGCGCGCCACGCGGTAGAGCGAATCGGCGGAATCGTTGGGGAAGAGCGCGGCAGGCGGAACGGTGCGGAACGACTCCGAAACGTTCACCGCGCGACTCGACTCGAAGATCGAGCCGAACGGTGCGCCATCCCAACTGCCGCCCACGCTGGCGGCTACCGCCACGGCCAGTAACGATGTGAGCTTGAACATTGGTCGTATTCTCCTCAGGTACCGATCGGCAGCGCGCCGGCACCGGCCGGGGTCGCGCCGCGGATACGCGTCATCACGTCGTGCGAGCGAAGCGATTGGTCGATGAGCTGCAGCTCATCCTTACTCGAACCCTGCTCGGCGCCGAGCTGGGTTATCTGTGTGAGCACGATCTCCAGATCGCCGAGCAGCTTGCGCAGCCGCGGATCGCTGGCGCCCGGAGAGTCGAGCAGGAGTCGTGTAGTGCCGAGCAGATCGCCGGCCCACGATGTGACCTGCCGATCCACCTGCCCCCTTTCGGACTCCGCTCGATAGGAGGTGAGCAGCATCTCCACGCGTCCCAGATGCTCGGCAGTGAGAGCGGCATATGCGGCCCGCTCGCGGTTCGCCGCCGCGGCCGGGTTGCGAGAGCCAGGCGCGGACTGCGAGGCGGATTCGACCGCGCCGGGGAGGGTGCCGCGCGATCCCGGCGGTGCAACCGCCAGTCGCTGCTGGAGCGCAGGGAGCGCCTGGTCGTGCTGTGTACCGCTCGGATTCGCGCTGGCAGCATCGCGCGTGGTGGCGGATGCGTTCGAACCTTGCACAC
The DNA here is from genome assembly GCA_035700125.1 of Gemmatimonadaceae bacterium. Classification (GTDB taxonomy): domain Bacteria; phylum Gemmatimonadota; class Gemmatimonadetes; order Gemmatimonadales; family Gemmatimonadaceae; genus JADGGM01. The sequence continues at coordinate 1,537 of DASSOX010000298.1, read as the reverse complement.
CAGTGGGCTCGCTTCCGATTCCGGCAAGCTGCCGGTTGGCGGAATCGGGCGCCTGGCCCGGACGCCCGGCGATCATCCTGGAATCCATCGTGCCGCGCCAGAAGTACCCGATGGCGACTCCGAACAGGAGCATCGCGGCGATCGCGGCGCCGAGCATGAGCCAGCGACGCGCGTTCGCCCCATGCGACGTGGCGGCCGCGCTCCTGGCCCGCCGCTCCGCTTCGATGCGCGTCCACATCGCGTCGCGAGGCGTGGGGGGAGGCGCATTGTAGTCGCGCGCCGCGCGCTGCAGGAAGTTCTCGAAGTTGTCGTCAGTCATGCCGTCCACTCTCCCGCGAAATCGGCGAGTGCGGTCCGGAGTTTGGCCCGCGCCCGCGACAGCTGCGCCTTCGACGTACCCGGCTGCAGACCCAGCGCGCCGGCTATTTCCTCGTGCGTGAAACCCTCCACATCGTGCATCACGAACACCGTCCGGTATCCCGGCGGAAGTGCGTCGATCGCCTGCGCGAGCCGCAGCTTGAGGTCCGGCTCCGCGCGCCGGGCCGACCATTCGCGATCGCCCGCGTCGTTCAGGTCGGCCTCCCGCGTGCGGAGGCGCTTCACCTTTCGCAGTCCGTTGAGCGACACCGACACCGCGATGCTGTGCAGCCAGGTGCCGAAGCTCGACTCGCCGCGAAAGTCCTTCAGTCGCTCGAACGCCCGGATGAACGTGTCCTGCGTGAAGTCCTGGGCCAGGTCGTCGCTTCCGGCGAGGCGGTAGGCGAGGCGATAGACGCGGTCGACGTGCGCGTCGTACAACGCGCGTTCGGCCGCCGGATCGCCGGCTCTCGCTCTCGTCAGGAGTTGTGACTCGTCCACCGGACCTCGGTGTTCCCAGGGTATTCGAATCGACTGCCCGTGAGACACGGGGTGTAGGGGAAGGGTTGCGTGCTAGAGAAGCCGACGGGCCAGGAACGTGGCGTCGGACCCGGGCGTTGGTGAAGCACGGGAGTCGTACAACCACCGGGAGGAGAGCTTACGCATGGCTGGGAACATCCACGAGTACTCTGCACGGCTCATCTGGGATGGCAATACCGGAACGGGTACCGCGACGTATGCGGGATACGGTCGGCAGTATCGTTTCCTGGTGAACGGGAAGCCGGAGCTCGAGGGGACCGCGGACCCGATGTTCAGGGGAGACCCGAGCAGGCACAATCCGGAGGAGCACTTCCTGGCGGCGATTTCCGGGTGCCACATGCTATCCTACCTCGCGCTCTGCGCGCGCAATCACATCCGGGTGCTCGCTTACGAGGATGACGTGAGCGGAACGTTGAAGTTCGACGGCCGCGGCGGCGGGAAGTTCGAGGAGGTGGTGCTGCATCCCAGGGTGACCATCGCCGAGGATGATGATGCGGAGTTGGCGGAGTCGTTGCACGAGCAGGCGCACGAGCTCTGCTACATCGCCGCATCGTGCAGCGTCCCTATACTGCACCGTCCAGTCGTAGCAACGACAGGGTGAGAACGACGGGGTCAGGTCTCCAATGTTTAGCAGGCACGC